>DATFTU010000130.1:0-14794 GCA_035261565.1 Bacteroidia bacterium | reverse complement strand
TCAACTCATTTGCATGCGTCAATTGCATTAAGAAATTAACAGGAATTTTTGGTGCTTGTTAATAAAGCAACATTTAAAAAACAAAAAAAACGGGCTTTATTTCTTCGCTTTTTGCATAGGGTTGCCGCCCGTACTTTGTCCACGGCCATTTGCTGCTTTGCTTTTAAATACATCAAATTTTGATGGGGCTTCTTTTATATTCCAGGTATTGTTCTTTTCATTAATATCTGCTGTTTCTTTATAAGGGTCTAACAAAATAGAGCTTACTTCCTTTTCCTTAGCAAATGTTTTTATTACTTGTTTTTCGTTTTTGCGCCATATATAGGCATTTATACGTTCTATTTCTGATGTTCCATCTTTGTAGTTCCATTTAATAATAATAGGCATAACTAACCCGCCTTTATTGCTAAGTTTTAATTCATAAAAATATTTGTTTTTGATAGTAGCGTAAGCCGAATCGCTTAAAGTATCTAAACCATCATAACGGTTAGTTACTTTTTTTACTGTATCATCAACAGGCTTATAGTAATAATAAAAATCACGTAGGGTGGTATCAACATCTACTAAAAATTTTATGCCCTCCTGCTTGTTTCGTACTTTACTAATATGGTCAAATACATCACGTTTTTGCGGCTTAGTAGTATCATTTTTTACGGGCATAGTTAACCCCTTTACAAGGGTAAATGCTTTTACCGAGTCTAACGAAATATCTACAGGTTCTATATCATAAAACCATCCGCGCCAAAACCAGTCCAAATCAACTGCCGAGGCATCTTCCATAGTGCGGAAAAAATCAGAAGGTGTTGGGTGTTTAAATGCCCAACGTTTTGCATACTCTTTAAATGCAAAATCAAAAAGCTCACGCCCCATAATGGTTTCGCGTAATATATTAAGTGCTGTAGCCGGCTTACTATATGCATTGGGGCCAAACTGAATAATGTTTTCGCTGTTAGTCATAATAGGTTCTAACTGGTCTTTGGGCATACGCATATAGTCGGTAATTTTATGCGCAGGCCCGCGGGTTGAAGGGAAATTATTATCAAACTCCTGTTCAGTTAAAAATTCAACAAATGTGTTTAAACCTTCATCCATCCAGCTCCATTGGCGTTCATCGCTGTTTACAATCATAGGGAAAAAGTTGTGCCCCACTTCGTGAATAATAACTCCCAGCATACCATATTTTGTAGCTTCGGTATAGGTATTATCTTTTTCAGCACGGCCAAAATTAAAACAAATCATAGGGTATTCCATGCCATTAGCGGCTTCAACACTTTGAGCCACGGGATATGGATATGGAATAGTATATTTTGAATAAGTTTTAATAGTGTGCGCAATTGTTTTGGTAGAATATTTACGGTATAAAGCATAAGCTTCTTTACCATAATAACTCATACACATAACCGATTTTTTTTCGACTTTAGCAGGCATGGCGTCCCAAATAAATTTGCGAGATGAGCCCCAGGCAAAATCGCGCACGCTGTCAGCTTTAAACACCCAGGTTTTAGTTGCAGTGGCTTTGTTTTTTTCGGCAGTCTTGGCTTCATCTAAGGTTACAATCTCAACCACATCACTGCTGTTTTGTGCTTTTTGCCAGCGTTGCAATTGTGTGGGCGTTAGTATTTGCGAATAGTTTAAACAAGTACCCGTGGCACCAATTACATGGTCGGCCGGCACGGTAAGCTTTACATGAAAACTTCCAAAAACAAGGGCAAACTCGCCACGCCCTGTAAATTGTTTGTTTTGCCACCCTTGGTAATCCGAATAAACACACATGCGTGGGTACCACTGTGACATAGTGAAAAGATAATTTCCGTCTTCCGGAAAATACTCATAACCACCTCGTAAACTGCCTGCGCCTCCATTATTAATCCGGTCAACAATTCGGTAATTCCATTTAACTTTAAATTTTATTTTACTGCCTGGGTTAAGTGTTTGTGCCAAATCAAGGCGCATCATAGTTTGGTTAATGGTATATTTAATAGGCTTGCCTAATTCATCAGTTATTTCAATAATTTTATCACCGTACCCTTGTAATTTTTCTTTTGTAGACGTGCTTTTAACCGTGCGGTCGGTAATAGGAGGTGTAAATTTATTGGCATCAAAATAATTGGCGTCGCTGTTTGGGTCGTTTTGGTTTTCATCTAACTGCAACCATAAATAAGAAAGCTTATCAGGCGAATTATTATAATACGTTACCCATTCAACACCATTTAGCTGAAGGTTTTTTTCATCAAGGCTGGCTTCAATTTCATAGTCGGCTTTTTGTTGCCAGTATTTATGCCCCGGCGCACCCGATGCAGTACGGTATACATTGGCGTCAGGCAAAATAGTGCCCAATTGCTCAAATTTATTTCCGTGATTAGATTTTGGATTATTGCGTATGTTTTGCGCAGAAACGAACATACTCCATACAGAGAAAATTAAAATAAAGGTTAATTTTATAATTGTTTTATACATAGTCAATCAAGTTTAATACGTTCTAATAATAACAAAAAAGCGATTCCGAATACGGCCGATGATACAAAAAACACATAGTCTTTTTTTGTTATTCTAAAAAACGATTGCAAAATTAAAGAAATAAAAAGAACAACAGCTACAATTAACAACTGCCCGGCTTCTAAGCCTATATTAAATGAAAACAAAGGGCCAACAATACTATTTTCTTTGCCCAGTAATGATTTTAAAAGATATGAAAAACCCATACCATGTATAAAACCAAAACAAAGCGCCATACAGTAATTAAATGTAAAAGATTTCAGATTTTTATTTTGAGAGTAAATAGTATACACGCAAGTACTAAGTATAGTAATAGGTATTAAACATTCAATAATTTTTTGCGGTGGCGAAATTATATGTAATGTACTAAGTGCCAAGGTTAATGAATGCCCTATGGTAAAGGCGGTAACAAGTACTAAAAGTTTTTTCCATTGTTGTAATGGAAAAGAAACCGTTAGGCATGTAACATAACAAATGTGGTCATAACCATTCCAGTCAAGTATGTGATGAAAACCTGTACTAAACCACAACCAAAAATCGTTCATTATTTATACCTTTGATGGGTGAAATTACTTAATAACTGCAATAAAATATTAAAAATGGGCTTAGCGGTAAAAAACATATTTTACTGCGCTGTTATATGGATACTGGCTTCCTCTTTTCATCCGTACTATGTAAGTGTTACCGATATAAAGTATAATGAGCAGGAAAAAACATTGCAAATTAGCTGCCGTACTTTTACCGATAATATAGAAGATGCTTTAAGAAAGATATATATAAAACCCATAGATATTTTACACCCAAAAGATAGAAAAGAGGTGGATGATTTACTGAATGATTATATAAACAAACATGTAAAAATAAAAGTGAACGGCAAATGGCAAATATTTAATTTTATTGGTTATGAAAAAGAAGAGGAAGCCATTTGGACTTATGTAGAAATAAAAAATGTTGAATTGCCTAAATCACTAATAATAGAAAACACACTTTTATACGATTATTTACCTTTACAAATAAATATGGTACATGCCGAAGTAAAGGGCAACAAGCAAAGCCTTAAAGTTACTAACCCCGAAAAAGAGTTGACTTTTAGTTTCTGAAGTTTTGAACAAATGAGTAACCATTTGTACCCCGAAAACAGAAATTATTTTTAGTTAAATAAACCTTTCTTAACAATAAATTAAACCGGCATAAGTTATTTTTGCAAAAAAATAATAGCAAAAAATAATGCTGCACGAAACCGTTTATACGTTTGAAGAACATACCGCACTTGACTTATATAAAACCGAAAGCATAAAAAACTTTAATAAGCAATTAAGTGATAACCTTTTAAAAAACATGGAATTGCTTGAAAATGAATTGTTAAGTCTAACCGATTTGTTAATTGCCGACGGCAACTTGTTACAAGGAGCTAATTAATTGAGGAGTTTTTTCCACTAAAGGATTGCCGTTTTTAGCGGCAATCCTGTTAAGTGGTAAACAAAAAACAAAAACCGGTATAAAGAAAAAATCTCGGTACAAATATGCTAAATTATTTAGTTTTAAGTTGCTAAATTTATTAGCAAATTACTAAATAAAAGCAAACAGGCTCATTTTGAGCCAGATAGTTTTTGGGTTATTTTATAAAAATCAATTGTAAGCATACTTTAAAGCGTAAAAAGAGACAAGCTTTAGTTGTTTACTTACTTCAACTTTACCGCAACAAACCGCCGTTTAATCGTTAAAACCTACCGTTAAAAAACTTTGGCAGCATATTTTAAGGTATGTATGCAACTTTTCGGGTTGTTTTTCGTCTAAGTATATATAACTCAAGCTTGATGAAAACAATAGAAATAATTGAATTTTAAAAAAATAGAAATCATGAAAACACAACATTTTTTTCCAAAAACAGTTAGTGCAATTATCGCGGCTTTATTACTTTATAGCCAGCATAGTTTTGCCAATGTGCAAAATGAATTAGCTGCCGAACAACACTCTGATAATATAGCCATTGCATTATGTGTTATTTTATTTATTATTGGTTTTTCAGTATTAATAGCACTTAAAATTCACGACGATAAAAAAAATCAGGCGCGGCCCCGTACAGACCGATATGGGCAAAAACATCAATACAACCATTAACTTTATTTGTATTTGCTATACTGGGTTTTGTATGTACTTTTAACGCATGAGTTATAACGAATTACAAAACCACATGCAGCGCATTGCTGATGTAAATTACGCGGCAGCAACGCTTGGCTGGGATCAGGAAACTTACATGCCTGCGGAAGCGGCAGGCTTTAAAGCAAGCCAATTATCAACTTTATCTGGTATTTCGCACCAGCTTTTTACCGGAGATAACACGGCTCATTTATTGCAAAGTGCAAAAAATGCTGCGTTAAGCGATAGTGAGAAAAAAAATGTGGCTCAAATCGAAGAAGACTTTGAGCGCCAGAAAAAATATCCTACCGAGTTTGTAGAAAATATGAGCAAAGCTGTTAGTGCTGCTTTTAATGCCTGGCAGCAAGCCCGTAAAGAAAATAATTTTAAAATTTTTGCTCCGTACTTAGAAAAGCTAATTGCCATAAAAAAGCAGGAGTGTGAATTATTGGGTTACAAAGCTCACCCGTATAACGCTCTTTTAAACCTGCATGAAAAAAATGCAACCGTTGCCGATTTAGATATTTTATTTGCCGATGTTCGTAAAGAGTTAGTTCCTTTTGTAAAACAAATACAGCAGGCAAAACAGGTTGATAACAAGTTTTTCTTCCAGGCATTTGATAGAGATGCTCAATGGCATTTTGGTATTGAGTTGTTACAGCAAATGGGCTTCGATTTTAACCGCGGCAGGCAAGATATATCAGCACATCCGTTTACAACTTCTTTTAGTCAGAATGATGTGCGTGTAACCACCCGTATAAACGAAAACGATTTTTCGGAAATGATTTGGAGTTGTATACACGAAGGCGGGCATGCACTTTATGAACAAGGCTTACCGGCCGAACAGTATGGCATGCCTTTAGGTGAGGCTATTTCATTAGGTATACATGAGTCGCAGTCGCGTCTGTGGGAAAACAACGTGGGGCGTAGCCTTCCCTACTGGAAACACAATTTTAACCTGGCTAAAAAATATTTCCCAAATCAATTACAAAATGTTTCTGCCGAAGATTTTTATAAAGGCACCAATAGGGTAGAGTCATCATTAATTCGTACCAATGCTGATGAATTAACATATCATTTTCATGTAATGATACGCTACGAAATTGAAAAGCAAATTTTTGAAGATAAACTAAAAGTAAATGATTTACCTGATTATTGGAACGCTAAGTATAAAGAATACTTAAGTATTGATGTACCAAGCGATGCGCAAGGTGTGTTGCAAGATGTACATTGGAGCCATGGTTCGTTTGGGTATTTCCCAACCTATTCACTGGGCAGTTTTTATGCAGCTCAGTTTTTTAACCAGGCACAAAAAGAAATCCCTGATTTGATAAATGATATTGAAAACGGAAAAACTGCTAACCTTTTAAATTGGTTGCGCCAAAAAATACATGTGTATGGCAAATATTACACTGCACAGGAATTATGCACCAAAATTACCGGCGAAAAATTAAACTTTGCTTATTTTATGACTTATGCTAAAAATAAGTTTGGTACAATTTATGATTTAAAGTAATCTTGCAAAAACAACACAAGTATGAAAAAAACAAGTATAATTTTGGCCGCCTTGCTTTTTGTAGGTGTTGCCAGTGTTAAGGCACAACAACCAGACCCTAAACAGGTTAAGAAAGAAAACACGTCTAAAAAAGAAAAATATGCCTTAGAAATTTCTTTTATTAGCATTGGCTCAGGTATAGATGTGGCTTCTTTTCAAAAAATAGACGACTACATAAAAAACCATCCAAAAAAGCCGGCTGTCAATGTGGTTCAAAAAGGGCGCGAGGGAGAAAGAATTATGTATCTTAAATTAGATGAATTATCAAAAAAAGAGAAGCATGAGTTTGTTAAAGAGGTTGAAAAACTGATAGTTAACAAAGATTTGGTTAAAGTTAAACGAAACTTTGAGCTTGATAGCACTGAAACAAAGCAGTAAATACTGTTAAAATTGTTGATTACATGTTTAAAGTCGGGTTTTCTAAAAAGCCGACTTTTTTTATCTTTGCACCCTTAACTAACTACTATAAATATGAACGAATTCGGACTAAAATCCAAAGATCAAAGTTTAGCACAATTAGGCTTAGGTAATGTTGAAGCTGCTTACTGGAACTTGCATCCATCTGAGCTGGTAGAGGAAACAATTATACGTGGCGAAGGAGTGTTAACCGATACAGGAGCCCTTGCTATTGATACGGGTGAATTTACGGGCCGTTCGCCAAAAGATAAATTTGTAGTTTATGATGATAACACAAAAGATAGTGTTTGGTGGGGCGATGTAAATAACCGTTTCGAGTCTGATAAATTTGATTTGTTGCATAACCGTATGCTTGCTTATCTATCTGGTAAAGAGGTTTTTGTGCGTGATGCATACGCTTGTGCCGACCCAGCATACCGCATTAATATCCGCGTAGTAAACGAGTATCCGTTTAGTAACCTGTTTGCCCACAACTTGTTTTTACGCCCAACAACTGCTGAATTAGAAAACTTTAAGCACGAGTGGTTAATTATAAACGCACCCGGTTTTAAAGCTGATCCTAAAATTGACGGAACCCGCCAGCATAACTTTGCCATTTTAAACTTTACTAAAAAAACTATTTTAATTGGTGGCACAGCTTATACCGGCGAAATTAAAAAAGGTATTTTTGCTGTATTAAACTATATTTTGGCACACGATAAAGGCGTTTTACCAATGCACTGTTCGGCTAACATTGGTAAAAATGGCGATACAGCTATTTTCTTTGGTTTATCGGGCACAGGTAAAACAACCCTTTCTGCCGACCCTAACCGTAAACTTATTGGCGATGATGAGCATGGCTGGAGCGATAAATCGGTATTTAATTTTGAAGGCGGATGTTACGCAAAATGTGTAAATCTTTCTGCAGAAAAAGAACCGCAAATTTTTAATGCCATTAAATTTGGTTCATTATTAGAAAACATCAATTTTAATGAAGGAACTGTTACCGTTAATTACGATGATATCAGCAAAACTGAAAATACACGCGTAAGTTACCCTTCATCATATATCGAAAATGCAGTAGAACCTGCTGTGGGCGATGTGCCAAAAAACATTTTCTTTTTAACCTGCGATGCATTTGGGGTATTACCTCCAATTTCTAAATTAACGCCTGAACAGGCTATGTACCACTTTATTAGTGGTTACACGGCAAAAGTTGCCGGTACCGAAATGGGAGTTACTGAGCCAACTTTAACTTTCTCTGCCTGCTTTGGTAAAGTATTTTTACCATTACACCCGGCAAAATATGCAACTTTGTTAGGCGAAAAACTTAAAAAAAATAAAGTAAACGTTTGGTTACTAAACACCGGTTGGGTGGGAGGTAAATATGGTGTTGGCAGCCGTATTAAATTATCATACACACGTGCTTTAATTAACGCTGCCCTTACCGGCGAGTTAGATAAAGTTGAGTATGGCGAAACTCCATATTTTAAATTACACTTTCCTAAAGCTTGTCCGGGCGTTCCTGCTGAAATATTAGAGCCTAAAAATGCCTGGAAAGATAAAGCAGAATTTGAAAAAACGGCGCAAACACTTGCTTTAAACTTCGTTAAGAATTTTGAGCAATATGCAAGTGGCACAACTGCTGATATTTTAGCCGCTGCACCTTTATTGGCTGCAACAACAGTTTAATATAAAACTATAATAAGTAATAAAAAGCAGTAGGAATTTCTTCCTACTGCTTTTTGTTTTAATAAGTTTTATGCTAAAATTTCTTTTAAAACCTGTATCGATTTTATTTCGCCAAAATTTGGAATATGTAATCTGTACAGTAATAAAAGTAAATTAAGCAGCTCTGCTCTTATTTTGGCATTACAGACAAACCCGCTTTTATCATTTAATAGTTTACTTAAATAAAACGATAATTCACTGTCGGTATAATATGCGTGTGCAGGGGCATTTGCAATAAAAATACCATCCTGTATATCAAACAAACAATTTTTATCGCTGTAATTATTGTTTGGGTAAAAACCCAAATGCTTTGATAATTCTACCAAAAAATGAAGATGAAAATTACTGGCTTCGTAATTTTGGTTGTCAAATACAATTAAACTTTCCGAGATAAACTGATAAAGCTCCTGGTTTTCGGGTTGCTCTTTTAATGCCTTTAAAAGTACTTCGTTTAAAAAAATAGCGATGGTATTTTTTATAGGGTTATTAAAAAGGTTTTGATATATATAAGATACATGAATATCGCTAATAAGCTGTATGCTGCGTGTTTTTTTTACTTGTTCAATAAACTCTATTTGGCTTAACCCAATTACATGAGCCGGTTTTATTTTTGAAGTTTTTGAGTGGCCTATATTTACCACATAACTTTGCACGCCGTGCTGTAGGGTATATATTTTCAGAATATTTTTTTTATCCTGATACTTAGTGTTTTGTAAAATAATGCCGTTTGTTTTTTGTTGCATTGATTTAGTTAAGCAACAAAATTTTAGTGAGTTTTTTTTGTGAACCATCTGGTGTTGCACAAATAGCCATATAAACGCCTGATGCTACACGCTGGCCTTTAAAATTTTGCCCGTTCCAAATGGCCTGTCCACCTTCTGATGTTGTTTCAAAAACAAAGTTTCCTCCTGCATCAACAATTTTTACGGATGCGCCCGATACCATACCATGTATTAAAATAGGCCCGTTATATCCAGGCTTTACAGGATTAGGGTATGCATATACATCATCAAAATTGGTTAAGCCTTCAGTAATTGTGTTCTGAAAAGATTGTATGCCTTTATCGGTTGTAATAAAAACCTCTCCTGTTTTTGGGTTAACACTAACACAAACTATGTTGTTTGAAAACAAGGGGCTGTTATCGGTAGTAAAATGATATATTTCTGTTTGCCCGTCAGGCGAAAAATAAAATAAACCGCTTGATGTTGTGCCCACCCATTTATTATTGGCACCATCTACAAAAATGGTCGATACGTTATCTGTTTGCAGTAAAAGCTGTGTTTGTCCATCTTGTTGTACATAAATAGGCTGAGCATCCCAACCCGATGTTTGTGTAAAAATACTTTCGGGGTTATAAAAAACATAAATACCTTGGTCGGTCCCAACCCAAATGTCTCTGTTCTGGTCTTGTGCTAAGCATATGGGGTAATTGCTTGGCAAACCTCCTTTGTTGGGTAAATTAACAAGTAGTTTAGTATTGCTCGCATTGGGTTGCGAATAGTTGCCATCATTTTTGTAGACATAAAGTCCATAGCCATAAGCAGCAACCCAAGTAAGGTTATTTGAATCTACAATAATTTGATTTACATTTTGGTAATGTTGGTCGGGCACAAAGTTGGTAAAATCCAAACTTGTCCAGGTGCCATCATTTTTTTTAATGGCAACAAAGGTTGGATTATCATTAGTGGCAACCCATAAATTATTATTTATATCTGTATAAACCGAGGCTACAAATGTTTCTGCTGTATCAGGTACGCCGTTATTGTCAGTAAAATTTCTATGGGCTATGGGGCTATTAGCATAATTATACCGGGCTACTACACTATCATTTTTTAGCTCTATTAATCCTTGTGTAAATGACCCGGCGTAATAATGGTTTTTATCATTATAGTCAAAAGCAACACAATCAATATCAAAAAACGTATAGCGAGGAGAATTGGCAAAAGCTGACCATGCATCATTTTGAAATACATATACTCCATTTGTATGATAATCTTGCGATTGCTTAAAGCCTAAAAAGCTTGATGCTACAATTACTTTGTTATCTTTAATTTGTATTTGAGCACAATCAGTAGCAGTTGGCCCGCTTAATGAAAATTGCTGCGGCTTTGCCGTATCCGTATTAAACTTTAATAAACCGTATGAAGAATTTGTTTCCCAAAACCAGCCGGGTTTAATAGGGTCAGGTATGGCATCGGTAGTAAAATAAGCTGCATTAGTAAGCCCCGGGAACCCCCATTGTTTGGGGTTTGCATTTGCCTGTAAATCATAGGAAACAAAACCTATATTATCTATCACTAAAAATTGTTTTCCATCATCCGATACAGTTAATTTATAAATATCATCTACTGTGTTAAAAGGATTTTTACTCCAGGTTATACCGTCAAATTTGTATAAAGTATCTTTTGTACTACCCCCGAGGTTTTGAGTTTGCGTTATATTCCAGGAATAACTGGCAATTATATTACCTGCAAAGTAAACTATGCCATTATATACATCGTTTGGGTTAGGAAGCGTGGTAACTTGATTCCAATATGTATAACTCGATAAATTAGGCGAATTTAACGATGCATAATAAATACCTTTTGCGGTGGCAGCAAATATAGCTGTGTCAGAAAGAGCTACTTGGTATACATTAAGATTTGAACCTCCCGGGCCAATTATGTAGGTATCCTGAAATTGAAGTGCATCAGTATCAAATACAGCAATTCCAAAACCACAAGCCAAATAAGCCAATTTACCCTTAAAGGTTACATTATTAATAATTTTGTTTCCAAAGTTTTGTTTGCGTAATAGATCCGAAACATTGGTAATTGCACCATCTTTTATAACATCTATATTCGAGTTTTTGTATAATACTAATAAAGCATTATTGTTTGGGTTATTTTTTACAATTATGGGCTCAATATCGCTTAGCCCTGTTACTTTATTAAGGCGCTGGTAAGTACCATCATCTTCATTGTATGAAAATATACATTCGTTAGATACGGCATAAATTGTATGCCCCTGGTTTGTTACCGAATAAGCTATATTATACGGAAGATGATCTCTCCATTGAAATGATTTTAGGGCATTTTGTGCTTTTACAGTAACACAAAAACAAATTATATAAATACTAAATAAATAAACTATTTTTTTCATTGCCTAATAAACGAAAATTAAAATGGTTTAGTATAAAAACCTCATAAATATATTGTTTTATCTTTGTTTGCGCAAAAGACTTCGTAGTTCAACTGGATAGAATGACAGATTCCGGTTCTGTTGGTTGGGGGTTCGAATCCCTCCGAGGTCGCTGACTTAATTATACAAAGGCACAATGCTTATGAAACCATACTTAAATAAGGTTGTGCCTTATTTTCCTGTTTTTCTTTTTTTGTTAAATATCTGGTTAAAATGTTTGCATTTAACTGCTGCTGCTATTGGGCATGATGAGCCTTTTTCTATTTATCATGCTCAGCTTAATATAAATACATTGCTTGAACAACTTAACAATTATAACAACCCACCCCTGTTCGAAATTATATTACATTTTTGGATAAAGCTATTTGGTATTTCACCTTTATCTGTAAGGTTATTGCCTGCTATATTTGCCAGTTTGTGTCCAGTGCTATTATACTATTTTGCTAAACGCAATTTTTCTTTGAGGGTTGGTATAATAAGTAGTTTGCTGCTCACATTTTCTGACTTATTGCTATATTATTCACACGACTGTAGAGTTTATTCGTTATTTACCTTGCTCAGTTTATTATCGGTTTATTACTACTTAGAGGTAATAAATGGTACTAAAAGAATGTTGTGGGAACAAATTTTATTTATTTCCACTTCAACACTTTTAATTTATGCACACTATTTTGGTTTTTTTGTGCTTTTTTTTCAAGGAGCCCACTTACTTTTTCTTCAAAGAAAACAACTTCTGAAAATGAGCATTAATTACTTGGCTGTTTTAGTACTTTATTTACCTTGTATATTTAATATGATTGCTCGTTTGGGTGTAAGTATAAAAGGCACATGGCTGGGGCCTCCATCGGGTATAGAGAGTTTATATAATATGCTTTGGGCTTTTAGCAATGCACCGGTTGTAACAGTTATTGGTATGGCCATTTTACTTTTTGCGCTGATAAAAAGTATAATAAACAAAGGGTATTTAAGGCTGGAAGAAAATTCGGTAACTGTATTAATATTGTTTTGGTTTTTAATTCCTTTTTTAGGTATGTTTTTTATTTCTTATTGGGTGCCTATGTATATAAGCAGGTATCTTATTTTTATTTTACCTGCTTATTATATTTTATTGGTTTTAGGTGTAGAAACTCTGGTTAAAAAAGCTATTTATTGTAATATAATATTGGCGGGTTTAGTATTAGCTTTTGCTTTTACCAACAAATTAAATCCAGATAAAAAACAACCCGTTTTTGAAGTTATGAATAATATTAAGTCATATAAGGATAACAATACACTGGTAGTTATTGGATCTTATGATTTTATACCAACTATTGCATATCATTATAATCAAACTTATTTTTCATCTATAGCAGATAGAAAAGAATACCATTTAACCGATAGTTTATTACGCACGGATAATATTTATTGTACACATAACGCCGAAGAAATTAAACCGTTGCTTACAGGCAAATTCAATAAAATAATTTATTTGGGGTTTGATGAAAAAAGCAATTCACCCGATTACCCTATATTAAATGCAATTAATGTTTCTTGTAGTTTACAAAAACAGGAGGAGTTTGAAAATAGTAATTGGCGTATGAATTTTTATACTTGGCCTAAAAAATAAAGGCTGCCATTTAAAGGCAGCCTTATACTAAAATAAAAATCAATTTATTTTTTTACACGCTCAACGTAAGCTGATGTGCGGGTATCAATTTTAATTTTATCGCCTTGATTAACGAATAACGGAATCATTACAGTTGCACCGGTTTCAACAGTCGAACTTTTTAAGGTGTTTGAGCTTGCTGTATCGCCTTTTATACCTGGCTCAGTATATGTAACTTCAAGTTCTACAAAAGTTGGCGCTTCTGCTAAAATAGGCGTTTCTTCTTCAAACGTAATTTTAACTTCCATGCCCTCTTTTAAAAACTTTAATCCCTCGCCTAATGTAGCTGCAGGAATATGAACTTGCTCATACGTTTCGTTATCCATCACTACAATAAATTCTCCTTCAGAGTAAATGAATTGCATCATTTTATACTCAACACGTACTAAAGTAACCTCTTCGCCCGAACGGAAACGATTTTCGGTTTGTTTGCCACTAATTAAGTTACGCATTTTAGCTTGGTAAAAAGCACGTAAGTTGCCTGGGGTGCGGTGTTGCCACTCAGTAATTAAACAAAGCTCACCATTGTATCTAAGTACTGATCCTACGTTTACATCTCCTGTATTTGCCATATTTTATAATTATTTAGTTGTGATTAAATTTTTGAGAATATTAAAATTAATTAGCTACTTGTTCGTTTGCTTCTAAAACAACGCCCATAGCGCAAAATTTATCTATGCGGTCTGCAATACGTTTTTCAGTAGTCTGTTTGCTTAATTCAGTTGTAAATTTAGTAATGGCTGCTTTTACATTTTCATACGCTTCAGCCGGGTTATTATGTGCGCCACCCAAAGGCTCGGCAATAACACCGTCAATTAGTTTGTTAGCCATCATATCATCAGCAGTAAGTTTTAGAGCTTCGGCCGCTTTTTCTTTAAAATTCCAGGTGCGCCATAAAATAGTAGAACAGTTTTCGGGAGAAATAACCGAGTACCACGAGTTTTCCATCATCAGTACCTTATCGCCAATGCCAATGCCAAGTGCCCCGCCCGAAGCCCCTTCGCCTATAATAATACAAATAACAGGTACTGTAAGCTGTACCATTTCTAACAAATTACGGGCAATGGCTTCACCTTGTCCGCGCTCTTCGGCTTCTAAACCAGGGTAAGCACCAGGTGTATCAATAAAAGTGATAATTGGTTTGTTAAATTTTTCGGCCATTTTCATTAACCTTAAGGCTTTTCTATAACCTTCGGGATTTGGCATTCCAAAATTACGGAATTGGCGTTCTTTTGTGTTTCTGCCTTTTTGTTGGCCAATAAGCATATAGGTTTTACCATCAATATCGCCAAAACCACCCACCATTGCCTTGTCATCTTTTACGGTACGGTCGCCGTGCAGTTCTATAAAGTTTCCGTTGGTTAACGTATTTATATAATCAAGGGCATAAGGCCTATCCGGGTGACGAGATAATTGAACTCTTTGCCAGGGAGTAAGCGATGTATAAAGTTGGGTTTTGGTATCATTTATTTTATCTTCCATTTGTTTAATAGAAGGGGAAACGTCGACTTTACTTTTAGTAGCTATATCTTTTAGCTTTTGAAGCTCTTTTTCAAGTTCTTCTATCGGTTTTTCAAAATCAAGATAAGTAGTCATTCTAACCAAATTAGGGATGCAAATATACTATATTATAAAATAGAGCCAAATCAGCC
>DATFTU010000129.1:0-2117 GCA_035261565.1 Bacteroidia bacterium | reverse complement strand
AATTTTTGTGTTCTTAATCCAGGTGCCATTGGCAAATTGATAAAAATCCTCGCGCGGGTCAACACTTTTATCCATATCGGCAATTTTAATGCCCGGGTTTTGTGCGTTTACATTCATAGCTGTAAGTGCAATTAATGTAGTTTTTATTAATGTTTTCTTCATTATTAGGAAATATAAAATTTTGCCGAATATATGGCATGTTTTTTATATGTAAAGCACTTTTTATACCTTTTATATAAGAAAATGATTAACGGAAGTATAGTGTTTTGGGTGGTTTGTTAATTTATATCCTTAAGATTGAGCCACAAAAGACTGCTCTTCCTTTCTGGAAAACAGCCACAAGCCTATAAAGGTAATTATACCATTTAACAAAATTATTTCGTTACCCGATTGGTAGTCTTTTATAAGCATGGGTAAACAACTATTTAGCAAATAAGTAAGTATAGGCGATGCTAAACAAATTACAGGTATAACGCTATCGGTTACCTTACGTTTTAAAATTATACCAAAAGAAAATAACCCTAACAAAGGCCCATATGTATAACCTGCCACAATTAAAATAGTATCAATAATAGCTTTGCTGTTAATGGCATTAAAAACTAAAATACAAGCCCATAAAAGCACCGCAAAAGATATGTGTATAAACCTGCGGTAAAACGTTTTTTTGTTTTCGGGCATAGTTGTTTTTTTATCCAGTTCAAACATATCTATATAGGTTGATGTAGTAAGTGTTGTAAGTACCGAATCGGCACTCGAAAAAGTTGCCGCCGTTAAACCAATTATAAAAACTAAACCCGCAAAGGCTCCCAAATAATTAAGAGCCAAGTTAGGAAATACGCGGTCGGTTAAAATTTTTCCGGCTTCGTTTACCGGCAATGGTATATTTTTTTCTTGCTGGTATAAAAACAACAAAGCACCTAAGGCCAAAAAGAAAAAATTAACAATTACCAACACCACACTAAACCAGTAAATATTTTTTTGCGCATCGGCTAACGAACGGCAGCTCAGGTTTTTTTGCATCATGTTTTGGTCCAGACCAGTCATAGTTACTGCAATAAAAACGCCACCTAAAAACTGTTTAAAAAAGAAGGTTGATTTATGCCAATCAAAAAAGAAAACCTGCGAGTAACTTGATTGGGTTAGCTTAGAAACCGCCGTGCTAAAACTCCAATCGGTACTTGAAATAATGGCAGCGATAGATAACACCACGCCTAATATTAAAAAGAAAGATTGAAAAGTATCTGTCCACACCAGAGTTTTTATCCCTCCTTTATAGGTGTATAAAAGCATTAAAGCAATAATAACCGACACACTAACCGCAAAGGGAATATGCACACTTTCAAATCTGTCAAATACAAAAAATTGAATTACACCTGCAGCTAAGTACAACCTGCCGGCTGCCCCTAATGTGCGCGATAAAATAAAAAAGAAAGCTCCGGTTTTTTGGGTATGCCGCCCAAATCGGGTTTCTAAATAAGTATAAATAGAAAGTAAGTTCATCCGGTAATACAATGGCAATAATACTTTTGCAATAATTACATAACCCACTAAATAACCTAGCACCAATTGCAGGTAAGAAAACTGGGTGTTAATTACATTACCCGGTACAGAAATATAGGTAACACCCGAAAGCGAATCACCCAACATACCAAAAGCCACAGCATACCAGGGCGATGCTTTATTACCAATAAAATAGGTATTGGCATCGCTTTTACGGCTGGTTATATAGGCTATAAGCAATAGGCCGCCAAAATATAAAGCAATACAAAGTAGTATAAAGGGTGCCGACATAGGTTTAACGAAGATGCCCTTTTTAAGGCTTTCTATTTGGGGCGATAATAGTTTTTCTCCACATAAAAATGTTTAATAAAATTATACAAAACAACCTGCGTAATTGCTTATTTTTACGTGGTGGAATTACCTTCAAAACTTTTAGATAGTGCCGTAAACGAGTTCTCTCGTTTACCGGGCGTTGGCCGCAAAACAGCTTTGCGTTATGTGTTACATTTATTGCGCAACGAAAAAGATTCGTCGCACAACCTGGCTCAATCTATTTTAAACATGCGCACGCAAATTAAATTTTGCAGCAATTGCTATAATGTTTCTGACACCGAAGT
>DATFTU010000128.1:0-2377 GCA_035261565.1 Bacteroidia bacterium | reverse complement strand
TATAATTTACATTAAAGTTTTTTAATTTATTTAATAAGCACTTAAATAATTTACAGGATAAACAAACTTAACTTATTCGGCAGAGAAAAAAAATACAAAAAACGCGAAAATCTTACATACTAAATTTTTTATGTTAAAATTTTTCGGAGTGTTTTTTTTAATGTTTAAATTAGTTACAGAAATGAATTTATGGAACCCAGGGAAGTTGATATTTTGTTAGTGGAAGATAATTCGGCTGATGCAGAGTTAACTGTACGCGCGTTAAAAAAAAGTAATTCGTTAAATAATATTATGCGAGTTAAAGATGGTGCTGAGGCCCTGGAATATATTTTTTGTATTGGCCGGTATGCCGACCGAAATTTTGAACTGAAACCCAAAGTTATTTTGCTGGATTTAAATATGCCCAAAATAAGCGGCATAGATGTTTTGCGAAGAATTAAAGCTGATGAACAAACTAAAATAATACCGGTTATAGTACTTACCTCATCGAGAGAAAGCCCGGATGTAAAAGCTTGTTATGAACTTGGCGCCAATAGTTTTATTGTAAAACCCGTAGGCTTTGAAAATTTTATACACGCTGTGGCCGAGCTGGGTTTATACTGGACATTGCTGAATTTGCCACCGGCCTGATGCTGAAAAAATTACCTGCTTAATTCTAAAAAACCTTTTAGGCCCATTCCACAAGCTTTGCAGAGAAGTTGGTTGAAATACCTGCAAGCCCCACCTTAGTGGCAAAAAAACTTCCTAAAAAGCCATTTTGTACCCAAATATTATTTTATGGGGCAACCTTTTTGCCTTATTTTTCATCTTTAATATACTTGGCAACAGAACACGACATAATAAAAGGCTGCGTGGCCGGAAAAAGAGAGTATCAGAAAAAACTGTACGAAACCTTTGCCGGTAAAATGCTGTATGTTTGTTTTAGGTACTGCAAAAACAGAGAGGAAGCCGAAGATGTGTTGCAGGATGGGTTTATAAAGGTTTTTAAACACATAGGTACATTTAAATTTGAAGGCTCGTTTGAGGGGTGGGTGCGCCGTATTATGGTAAACACGGCAATTGAGCATATACGCAAAAAAAAACAAACACATGTGTTTGATGATGTAGAAAACATTACAGAATCGCCGGAGAGTGAGCTGGATATTAGCGGAAAACTAAACGAAAAAGAACTTTTAAAAATGGTGCATTTATTGCCTGATGGCTACCGCACAGTTTTTAATATGTATGCTATTGAGGGTTACTCGCATAAAGAAATTGCCAATATGCTGGGTATTGCAGAAGGAACATCGAAGAGCCAGCTATCAAAAGCCAAAGAATTTTTGAAAACATTGTTGCATAAATATTTAGATATAGAAGTTAAGCATGAGTAAGTTAGGATCAAATAACGAGACTGACAGCCTGGAGGAGTTTTTTAGCGGTAAGCTAAAAAATGAATCGATGGTGCCATCTGATAAGGTGTGGCAGCAAATAGAGGGCTCGTTAAGCCAAGATAAAAAACGCCGCCGCCGATTTATATGGCTGTTTTTTAGCAGCTTGTTTTTTATTGCCACAGGTATTGCCACTTATGTTGTTATGGGTAACCATGCAGCAATATCTTTATCTAAAATAAATAATGTAAAAAATAAAACTGCTGCTACAACGGTTGACATTAAAACGCCGGCAGAAACTGCAGTCACTGAAAATAATATAAGCACAAAAACCAATATAACAAGCCCTGAAAAAGAAAATATAGCCGCAGAAAATGCCGGTAGAGAAGAGAAAGTAAGTACAGTAAAAATTCAGTTAGGGGCATTTAAAAAGCAAATTGATAAAAGCATGTTTGATAAAACGGGCCTGGATATAAAACAAGAAACCAACGAGAACGGAATTACCCGTTACTATGCCGAAGTGCCCGAAAACCAAAAACAAGAGGCTTTGCAAAAAGCGCAACACGCAGGTTTTGCCGATGCTTTTGTTAGAGAAGATATGTTGCTTGCCGTAAAAAACAGCGAGGCAAAAAATATAATACCTGCTAAGCCGGTTACACAACCTGCCGCTGCATTACTTGCCACAAAAAATACGGAAGCAAAAAATAAAACAAAAAATATAACCCTGGCTAATGTGCCTGTTGTTGCCCCAACTAAAAATAGCAAGCCTGTTGTAAACGATACAAAAAATACAAACAACGAGTTGCCTGTGGCAAGTAATAACCATACAGCCAAAAATGATGTTGCTAAAACTGAAAACGTAAAAGCAGATGAAACCAAGCAAACGGCTAATACCAAAATAGCAAGCACAAACACAAACAGCGTGGCCGAAACTAATAAACCACCCGAAGAAATAATACCCGGGGCAGCTATTGTGAAACAAGATGATGTTGCCAAAACAGATTCGGTAG
>DATFTU010000127.1:0-2910 GCA_035261565.1 Bacteroidia bacterium | reverse complement strand
AATCTTCAAAGGTTTGGTGTTCGGGTATATCGGCATCGGGGTTTATTTCTACCCGTACAAAATTGTCATCAAAATCATAATGGTCTTTAAATCTGTCTGAATAACGGTTCTCAAATTGCTTGGCAGAAAGCTCAAAATCGCAATATAGTACAGGCTGTTTTTTAGTTTCCAGTTCAAAACCTTTAATTGGTTCGCCCCTGCTTATGCTATTGCCGATTTGTACGGCTAAAATTGATTTGCCTAAGTTGGTATCGGCATACAGAATACATAATTCGCCTTCAAACCATAGTTCGCCAAATAGCATTTTTGGTATGGGTTTGGTTTTGGCTTGCTCAATCCAACGGTTTGCTGTTTTAACCGTTAACATCCCTTTATTTTCACCTGCTTCGGCAGCTTGTTTTAAAAGTTTGTCGTTTTCGGTTTTTAAATCTTCTATTCCTATACCGTGTTTTTTAAAATCAAATTGCGGGCTAATATTCATTTATTTAAAAGAAATTTAAAAGTTTTCAATGTTTACAGGGCTTTTGAGCTTTACTTAGGGTTTAAATTTTAAAAGTTTTGCTTTTAAATCTTTTAATTTTTAAAAGAATTTAAAAAATTGAGCTGCTTTTTAAATGTTTTAAATTTTAAAAACGGGTTCATTTTTATTTTAAAATTTTAAAAGATTTAAAACAGAAATTTAAAAGCTGCTTTAATTTTAAAAACCTGCTATGTTTTTAAATTTTTCTGCTGCAATCGGTAAAGTTGCGTTGGGTTACGGTTTCTAAAATTTCTTCGGGTTTATACAAAATCCTTGTGCCTATACGGTAGGATTTTAAGAGGCCTTCCTTTGTCCACTCGTTTAAAGTCGGCAATGAAATATGCAACAGCTTGGCAGTTTCTTTACGGGTTAGGTACTTAGGTTCTTTTAATGCTGTTTGTTTTTTACTCTGCTCTTTTTGGTTTACAGCCTCCTTTACTTTATCTGCTATTAGCTGCCCTAACTGCTCTACTGTTAACCCGTTCAAAATAATTTGTCCCATGTTTCTTTAGTTGTATTTGGTTTTACGCTGCAAAATTCTTGTTTTAAAAAAACGTGTACAATAGAGGCCATCTTAAGTAGTCCCATTCTGGGACTGGAAATGATGCCGTTTTAAAAATTTTTTTCTATAAAGAGAAGCTGGTATAAAAAATGTTATATATAAAGAGAGGTTGGATTCAGTAACGGAATGTTACTCAAAAATCATATAATTATTTACCTATGGCTATGAATGATTTTAAATAGTTGAAACACAAAATTTCTTGGTTATTAGCCGTAGTAAAATAAAAATAACAGGCTGACATTATCTAATGTATAAAACTTGTAATTATATTACATACTATCGAAACTATAAAAGGTAAAGTAATCATAGTCCAAAGGAAATTTAATTGTTTCTTTTTCTTTTTAGAAACAAGTAAATGTTCTGGGCCAATAAGCAATTCAATAGAAGGGTATGCGTTATTTTTAATTTTCTTTACTTGACTATCTATAAATACTCCCAAAAAGATACCTGGAATAAAGCTAAGAATCCCCAATAAAAAAATCAACCATAATATCCCATCGGTTTTATATAAATTTTTAAGGCAGTAATTTGCATCATCTCTACATGAGTCAAGAGAAATGACTATTGTGGTTAAATACCCGCCAATTGCGCAAGACCCGAAAAACAATAAATTATCGTAATTTAGAATTCCTCTTGTTTGTTCCGGCACAGATTTGAGGTAGTCCTCCAGTTTGCCTAAAGTGCCATTTACCCAAATTTCATTTTTGCCACTTACCTCTAAATAACTATTACCGTCTTTCTCTATTCCTTCACTTTCTCCGTGCTGCAAAACTATTCTAATATTTTTTTCATCACCTTGTTTGAAAGTCATTTCAATAGAATGAATTCTCTTAGTATAAATTTTAGAATTGTCAGAAAAAATTGCATCTGATTCAGATTGAAAGCTTACGGGTTCAAAACACTTGATATAAAAATTTAATGAGATATTTTCATCTTTTATCTTCAAGTGATTTTTATTTTTAATAGCTATATTATATTCTTGTTGAAAAATTTTTGCTATACTTTTGATATGAACAGCTTCAAAAATTTTTAATGAAATAACGTGTACTCTATTTTCTGTGATTATCATATGTAAGAATAAAAATAGGTTTTTTTTTCATTTGTATTAGTGAAGACAAGAAATTATATATACACAAGTTAGGATAAAAACTAAACACGCACAAAAAAAGGCTATAGAACAATTTTTATTTAAAGAAAGAATGATTGGTTAGCTTATTGGCATTATCTTCTTGGCTTATCTTAATGTATTTAAGGAATGATTTTTCGGTTTGGTGGCCGGTAATCTTCATAATAGAAATAGTAGGTATATCATCTAAGTAAGCATTGGTGGCAAAAGAACGCCTTGCAGTATGTACACTTACTAAATCAAACTTTTTATAAGATGTAGTTTCAGTTACATTGCCTTTTGTTTCTGTAATTAATACATCGTCTTTTATACCCGCTTGTTCTACAATATCCTTTAGACTTTCGTTCATGCCTTGGTTGGTAATTTCATATTGCGGTACACCTCCATGCTTTTTAATTATTGCTTTAATATAAGGGTGCAAAGGAATGATAACTAACTCCCCAGTCTTTTCAGTTTTAACTCGCAGCTTGGTACCATTATCAATCATATTTTTATTTGTAATGCTCATTAAATCAGAAAAACGCAGCCCTGTGTAGCAACCTATTATAAATATATCCCGTATTGTGTCAAAAGATTTTTTCTTTGAAAAGTCATGCTCATATATTTTTTTAAGCTCCTCTTTGGTCAGGTAAATATTATATACCTCTTCCTCCACTTTTTTGAAACGGCGGCTTTTAAAATCTAAATTGGCGGTTAGTTTTT
>DATFTU010000126.1:0-4456 GCA_035261565.1 Bacteroidia bacterium | reverse complement strand
AAAATGACTCAAACGCCAAACAATCGGGTATACTACAGCAAACTAAATCTATAACCAACGTAACTAACGATAAATCTAATGCTGAAAGGCTTAACCGTTGGTTATGTGCCATCCGAATGTTTAAAGATA
The DNA here is from genome assembly GCA_035261565.1 of Bacteroidia bacterium. Taxonomy (GTDB): domain Bacteria; phylum Bacteroidota; class Bacteroidia; order B-17B0; family Aurantibacillaceae; genus PALSA-968. The sequence goes on along the minus strand of DATFTU010000126.1, from coordinate 4,327 downwards.
AGCCTTATACTGGTTTTGGTGTTGGCACATATCAATTCGAATATCTTAGCTATCAACGAAAAAAAGAGATGACCATGATAAGTGTTACATCTCCGTATAATATTAAACATGGCCATGGTGGCTCTGCACATTCGGAGTATTTATTGTGTTTATCTGAATCGGGTATATTTGCATTTATCTCTTTTATGGGGATTTTGTTAAGTGCATTTTATTACGGAATAAAAATGCTGAATGAGCAAATTCCATTAAAAATTAAAATTATATTAACCATGGTTCTTTCTGCACTTTTTAGCTACTGTGTGCATGTATTGTTTAATAATTTTCTTGATATAGATAAGGCTGCATTTTTGTTTTGGTCGTCACTTAGTGTAATAAGCGCTTTATCAGGCACTCAAAAAGTCGATGCTTTGAAACACCGACTTTAGTAGTCTCGACAGGAATCGAACCTGTATCAAAAGTTTAGGAAACTTCTATTCTATCCATTGAACTACGAAACCATTACAGCACTTAAATACCACCTATTCTATTAAAGAATTAGCATGGCATCGCCATACGAATAAAAGCGATACTTTTCTTTTATAGCTTCTTTATAAGCTTTCATAATTAAATCGTAACCACCAAAAGCACAAGTCATCATCAATAGAGTCGATTCAGGCATATGGAAATTAGTAATCATACAATCAGCCACACTAAAATCATACGGAGGAAAAATAAATTTGTTTGTCCAGCCTTTATATGGGTTTAAATGGCCCGATACGCTTACAGAAGTTTCTATACCACGCATTACGGTTGTACCCACAGCACAAACACGTTTTTTAGCATCTTTAGCTTTGTTTACAATTTTAGTTGTAGCTTCAGATATAGTAACTTCTTCCGAATCCATTTTATGTTTTGTTAAGTCTTCCACCTCAACCATCCTAAACGTGCCTAAACCAACGTGTAGAGTAACATAACCAAAGTTTACACCCTTAATTTCAAGACGTTTCATTAATTCACGACTAAAGTGTAAGCCTGCTGTAGGCGCAGCAACTGCACCTTCATTTTTAGCAAAAATAGTTTGATAACGTTCTTTATCGCTATCTTCAACTTTACGTTTAATGTATTTCGGCAATGGGGTTTCACCTAAATTATATAACATCTCACGAAACTCATCATAAGGCCCATCATATAAAAAGCGTAGTGTACGCCCGCGCGATGTAGTGTTATCAATAACCTCAGCCACCAACGAGTCATCTTCGCCAAAATAAAGTTTGTTGCCAATACGTATTTTACGAGCCGGGTCAACCAACACATCCCATAAACGGCTTTCGCTGTTTAGTTCGCGTAATAAAAATACTTCGATTTTAGCGCCTGTTTTTTCCTTGTTACCATACATACGAGCAGGAAAGACTTTGGTGTCATTCATAATCATCACATCACCATCATCAAAATAATTAATAATGTCTTTAAATTTTTTATGATGTATTTTTCCTGTTTTTCTGTCAACCACCATCAAGCGACTCTCATCACGAGTTTTTGCAGGGTACTCTGCCAACAACTCTTTCGGCAAATTAAATTTAAATGCAGATAATTTCATGTTTTTATGTCTTATTTTTTAGCAAGACATGAATTGCCGTTAAGGGCAGGCAACGTCATAATCTTACGGGATTAATTTTAAAGTTGGCAAAGATACTATTTTAAAGCCCCAAAGTCAAGTGTTTCCAATCTTTAATTACTTGACTCTTTTATCTTAATAATCAATTGGTTACAGGAAAAAGTTTCGAATAAGTTTACATAAACCCAAGTTCTAACTGAGCAACTTCGCTCATCATATTTTTATCCCAAGTGGGTTCAAAAGTCAGGTCTAATTTTACTGATTTTATGCCGGGTAATTCTTTTAATTTTCCTTCTACCTCAGCAGGCAAACTCTCTGCTGCCGGACAGTTAGGCGATGTTAGTGTCATTACAATTTTCAGGTCGTTGTCGTCTGATAGTTCAATTTCATAAATAAGCCCAAGCTCCCACACATCTACCGGAATCTCGGGGTCAAAGCAGGTTTTTATTTCATCAATAATGCGTTGAGTAAGTTCGGTATTTTTTGCTTTTATAATAGCAGCCATGGTGTAAAATTAAAAATTATATTTTCCCTTTTAGGGCTAAAGCATCCAGTTTCATTTGTTTTATCATACTAACCAAACCGTTGGCACGCGTTGGCGATAAATGTTCCTTTAAATCAATCGCATCTATAAAACCCAGGTTGGCATTTAGTATATCATCCGGTTTTTGGTTTGATAACACACGTATCATCAAAGCCACCATGCCTTTGGTAATAATGGCATCGCTATCAGCGGTATAAATTATTTTACCATTCACTATTTCAGAGTGTAGCCATACTTTACTTTGGCAACCTTTAATTATATGATCGTCGGTTTTATACTTAGGGTCTATAAGCGGCAACGATTTTCCGAGCTCGATTAAATGCTCATATTTTTGCTCCCAATCGTCTGCAAACAAATCAAACTCTTCAACTATTTCTTGTTCAACTTCGGCTATGCTCATGCTAACATTTTAATGGCTTTCTCCAGTGCCGAAATAAAAATATCAATCTCTTGTTTTGTATTATAAAACCCAAACGATACGCGTATGGTGCCCGGTATGTTATAATGCTGCATAAGCGGTTGCGCGCAATGGTGCCCCGTACGCACAGCTACACCCTGCTTGTCTAAAATAGTGCCCACATCAAAAGGGTGCGCATTATTTACATTAAACGATATTACTGCCGCCTTATGTGGCACATCGCCATATATTTTTACGTTGGGCAATTGCTTTAATTTTTCGGTAGTATATTGCATAAGCTCATTTTCATAAGCGGCAACAACATCTAATCCTATTTCGTTTATGTAATGTAAAGCAGCAGCTAAACCAATTGCACCTTCTACATTAGGCGTACCGGCTTCAAATTTTAACGGACCATCGGCATACACCGTTTTTGTAAACGATACCGTTTTAATGGTTCCTCCACCGCTTTGGTAAGGCCCAAATTTTTCTACCCATTTGGCTTTGGCATATAAAACACCAATGCCTGTGGGTGCATAAATTTTATGCCCGCTAAAGCAATAAAAATCGCAATCAATATCCTGAACATCAACGGCCATATGCGGTATGGCCTGTGCACCATCTAACAGCACGGCAATGTTTTTTTGTTTTGCTGCGGCAACAATTTCTTTTATATCGTTAATTACACCCAGCGTGTTTGATACGTGCGTTACCGCAACCAGTTTTGTTTTAGCTGATAGCAATTTTTTGTACTCAGCTAAATTTAGTTCTCCGTTATCTGTCAACGGAATAACTTTTAAAACAGCCCCTTTTTCTTCGCACAAAAGTTGCCAGGGCAAAATATTTGAGTGGTGCTCCATTTCGCTCACTACAATTTCATCGCCTCTTTCAATACATAATTTACCAAAGCAATGTGCTACCAGGTTTATACTTTCGGTAGTACCGCGTGTAAAAATAATTTCGTTGGCATCAGCAGCATTCAAATGTTTTTGTACGGCAGCACGGGCATTTTCATAATGCGTAGTTGCTTTTTGGCTAAGCGTATGCACACCACGGTGTATATTACTATTTTCTTCGTAGTAATATTTTGCAATAGCATCAATTACCTGCGTAGGTTTTTGTGCCGTAGCACCATTATCAAAATAAACCAGGGGTTTATTGTTTACCAGTACTTTTAAAATCGGAAAATCTGCCCTTACTTTTTCAACGTTAAAAGCAGTATGGTGCAGCGTATCTTGCATGGCAAAAATTAATCTTGTAAGGCTAGTTCAAATAATTCGCCCACTTTTTCGCGTATAGTTTCGTTTTTCAACTGGTCTATCACTTCGTGTGCAAAAGCTTGTAATAAAAGTTTGCGGGCGCTCTCTTCGCCAATGCCACGCGCTCTTAAATAAAACAACGCATTTTCATCCACTTTGCCGGTTGATGTACCATGACTACATTTTACATCGTTGGCATAAATCTCAAGTTCGGGTTTAGCGTTAACGGTTGCATCATCGCTAACCAAAATATTTTTACTGCTTTGGTAAGCATTGGTTTTTTGTGCGTCTTTCTCTACAAAAATTTGCCCGTTAAATACGGCTGTAGATTTTCCGCCCACAATGCCTTTATACAATTCGTTGCTTTGGCAGTTTGGTTTAAGGTGGTCAACCAGTGTGTGGTTATCAACCAACTGGTTACCTGTGGTAACAAACAAGCCGAACAAATGCGCTTCGGCAAATTCAGCATCAATGGCAGTAGCTAAATTGTTGCGCACCAATGCGCCGCTAAATGTAAAACAAGAGTTTGTATA
>DATFTU010000125.1:0-3142 GCA_035261565.1 Bacteroidia bacterium | reverse complement strand
TTGCAAAAACATAAAGAGCAAACAACCGAAGAAATAATTACACTTTTAATTATTAAACGTTGCTTACAAAAAGTAGTTTTGCGTAAATTATTTTCGCCAAATGACTGATATAAAAATACGCAAAGGCATTGAAACCGATTTAGAACAAGTTTTAACTTTGGTTAAAGAGCTTGCCACCTACGAAAAAGCGCCAAACGAAGTTGAAGTTACTATTGAAGAAATGCAAAACTGGGGCTTTGGCAACGACAAAGTATTTGAGTTTTTTGTTGCTCAACACGAAGCAAAAATTATTGGCATTGCACTTTACTATTACAAATACAGTACCTGGAAAGGCAAGTGCCTGTTTTTAGAAGATATTATTGTAACCGAAAGTTACCGCCGGTATGGCTTAGGTACCAAATTATTTAATGAAGTGGCTTTAGTTGCTAAACAAAAACAAGTGCGCCGTATGGAATGGCAGGTACTTGACTGGAACGAACCCGCCCTAAATTTTTATAAAAAATACAATGCCCATTTAGATGGCGAATGGATTAACGGCAAATTAATCTACAGCCAACTGCAAAGTTTTTAAATAAAAAAGCCTGCTAAAAATTTAGCAGGCTTTTTGCAAAAAAATTGTTTTACTTTAAATTGTAATAGTAACACTAAATGAACCTATGCTAACAACATAAGTTAAATCGCAAGCACCGGTACCATAGTTAATAGTACGTGTTGCTTTACCAGTTGGAGTAAAGTTAAGCACACCTGAAACATATAAATATTTAGTCCACATTGGAGTACAGTTAAAATTCAGAACCAATGGGGTAGTAATATTACCCGAATAAGTTTCACCATCTGAGGCTGTGCCTCCAAAATTATTACTAGATATACTAACTAAAGCGTGTGTCCAATCAATACTATTAGCAACCGTGCCTCCATAACCATTAAAAACCCCCGAATAAGTATATGTGCTAGCCGTTCCATTATATGTGGTGCCAATATATGAGCTAGTGTTTAAAAGTGCTATACTCCAATCAGCATGCCACAAAATAGTGCCTCCATTGTTTGCTTTTGTAACAGTAATATCTGAGTGATCAGTCCATGTAAGCTGACCATTAATTCGACCGATGTTTTTAATTACTTTTGAATTTATTTTTATATTATTTCCATCAACCGTGTAATCATTTAATGGAGTGGTAACATTTAATATTAAACCAGAATCTCTATACCAAACTGCATTATTAGTAGAAGTGCTCCAATCATAATAAAGTGTACCATTGCGAACGTGCCCATCAGAACATGTATAAGTAGTAAAAGTTACTGTCATGTGTTTATTAGCTTGGTCAATATTAACATTAACACCAGCACTTAAAGGACCAAATATACTTCCACCTGACTGGCGATATGTAGATAAACTACCATTATTATTTTCAATACCTTCTGAACCCATATTAGTAATATCATGCGCGTATTGTTGGGCTGTATTATTATCAGTTGAGCTTGTGGTACTGGTATCGGGGGTTGTGGTGGTTGTGCTCTTTTTACACGAGGTTGCTATAATAGCACCTGCTAACACTAAACCGGCAATGGCTAAGCTAAGTTTTGTTTTTTTCATTTTTGTTTAATTTTTTGGTTTTGCTTATTTGATACGCAATTTAGCAAAAGGTTTAATTTGGGCAATATTTTTTTTGCCAAACAAGGTGTTTATATAAAAAGTTGCGATTTTTAGCACTACTTTTACCTAAAATTTACATTAAACATTTTTGTATATGAAAGTTGCTGTGGTTGGCTGCACGGGCCTGGTTGGCAGTGTAATGTTAAAAGTTTTAGAGGAAAGAAATTTTCCGGTTACGGAGTTAATTTTGGTTGCTTCCGAAAAATCGGTGGGCAAAGTAATTAACTTTAAAAACAAGGCTTACAAAATTGTTAGTGCCGCCAATGCTATTGCACAAAAACCACATATTGCTTTATTTTCGGCCGGAGGAAGTACCTCGTTAGAGCTTGCCCCAAAGTTTGCCGAGGTTGGCACTACGGTAATTGATAATTCATCGGCATGGCGCATGGATGCTACAAAAAAACTGGTGGTGCCCGAAGTAAACGCTCATGTACTTACAAAAACTGATAAAATTATTGCCAACCCCAACTGTTCAACCATACAAATGGTGGTTGTTTTAAACCCTTTGCACGCAAAATATAAAATAAAACGCGTGGTGGTTAGTACATACCAATCGGTAACAGGCACAGGGGTTAAAGCCGTTACACAACTTATGAACGAGCGCCGGGGCATTAGCGGCGAGATGGCTTACAAATACCCTATTGACTTAAATGTGATACCGCAAATTGATATTTTTTTAGATAACTCGTACACCAAAGAGGAAATGAAAATGGTAAACGAAACTAAAAAAATTATGGGCGATGACAGCATTGGTTTAACAGCTACAACAGTACGTATACCAGTAATGGGCGGGCACAGCGAAGCTGTTAACATTGAGTTTGAAAACGACTTTGATATAGCCGAAATTAAAAAAATACTACACAATACGCATGGCGTTATTGTAATGGATGATATTGCTAACCATGTATATCCTATGCCTATGCACGCGCATAACAAAGATGAAGTTTTTGTAGGGCGCATACGCAGAGATGAATCTCAGGCAAAAACTTTAAACTTATGGATTGTGGCCGATAATTTACGCAAAGGCGCTGCTACAAATGCCATACAAATTGCCGAATATTTAGTAGAAAACAAGTTGGTTTAAACCTGCTTTTTTTGTTTTGAATTATAGGCTTCTGCTTAAAAAATTAGCCCGAAAAACACCCTATATTGACATTTTATTAAAAATTAATCCACAATTTGTTTTTTTATTTGTTTTTTTCTACTTTCGTATCCGAGTTGTTTTGTAAAAACAGCTCATTTAACTTATTTTAAATAAAAAATATGAAAAAAATCTCTACGCTTCTATTCGCCGCTTCGTTAGGTTTATCAAGCCTTTCATTCGCTCAGCAAGATCCGCAGTTTACTCAGTTTATGTTTTGCAAACAAGCATATAACCCGGCTGTAGTAGGTACAAACGGTAGTATTTGTTTCGATGCTTTGTTCCGCCAGCAATGGGTTAGTTTTCCCGGTGCACCAAAAACAGGCTTATTTGGTTTTAATATGAAA
>DATFTU010000124.1:0-2256 GCA_035261565.1 Bacteroidia bacterium | reverse complement strand
CAATAATTTTTTTAGTTATCATATTTTCATATTAAGTAGTTAAAGGTAAAAATAATTTAATGCCCTATTGCTTTGATTTTATGAACGGTTTATTAAGCTTATTTAAGGATAATACAAGTTTTTACCCTAAAAAAGTAATAAAGAAAGTGCTGCCGTTTTTATTTCTATAATCCAGTTTTCCGTCAATTTGGTCGATTAACGAAGTAATTAAACTCATGCCCATACTATTGGCTTGTAGTTGTTTATTATCCATACCCGGCCCGGTATCCGACACATAAAAGTTAACCAGTTTGTCTTCTTTTTTAAGTCCTATTTCTATCTTGCCATTCGATTGGTTTTTAAATGCATGCTTAAAAGCATTGGTTATAAGCTCGTTTAAAATTAAGGCACAGGGTATGGCAGTTTTTATATCTAAAAAAACAGGTTCGGCTTTTGTTATTATCTCAATATTAGGGTTAGTTTGATAACTTTTGCTTAAGTACAGGCAGAAATTATTTATGTACTGCGCAAACTCAATTTGTGCAAATGATTTGTTTTGGTATAGCTGGTTATGTATTAAAGACATGGAATAAATACGGTCTTTAGTCTCTTCAAAAATAATTTTACTCTCATCATCCTTTAAATTTTCAATTTGAAGATTAATGAGTGCCGAAATTATAGCAAGGTTATTTTTAACCCTGTGATGAATTTCACCCAATAAAAGCTCTTTCTCTTTTAACGAAGTATCTGTTTGCTTTTTAATTTTCTTTTGCTCTGATATATCAGTAAGCCTAACCGATTGGTGTTTTACACCTTTAATGGTTATCGCCTTTATAGATATGGCTCCCCAAAACTCTTTGCCTAAAAATGTTTTATATAATATTTCTCCCTCATACACACCTTTTTCATCCAAAGCCATTCTCATTTCATTTATTTCTTCTTCGGTAGGATAGTTTTTATGTAAATCTAACCCATAGCGTTGCAAAAAATCATTCTCGCTTTTTCCTTCAAACATCTCTATAGCCCGTTTATTAGCCTTAACAATTTTTCTTTTGTCCCAGTTTACTAAAAAAAGTGCGTCAACCGAGTTGTCAAAAATGGCTTCTAATTGTATCCGTAAGGTTTCGTTATCAATATCTAACTGTCTGGTAGTTTTTTCGTTTACATATAAAAGCGAGTAAATAACAACCATGCAACATAAAATAGTAACATAAAATATTACTTTGTTTAAAACGGCTATTTGGGTTTCGGTAAATGTAATACCGCTCTCAAAACCCGAAAAAACATTAGCAAATAAAAAACTAACCAAAATAAAATTAAACAGTGATAACCAAATAATTATTTTCTTTTGCGAAAATTCAAAGAAAATAAAAGGCGCCATAACTGTAGGTATAAAAAACTCATACATACGAGCTCCTTCGCCAATAATTGTAGATAAAAAAGAGACGTGAATAAAAATAAGCAGATTAAAATAAATCCTTGATAATACATCTTTTTTTAAATAATTTAAACCAAGTGGTAACAAGTAAAGTATAATAGAAAATAGTTCAACCACTACTATTTTGGGTTGATTGATAGAATAATAAAATCCGGCAAAAAAAGCAGTAATACCAGTGCAGATTATGCTAAGCCGGTTACATAGTATAATCCGCTTATTAGTAAGTGTAGAGTAATTACTATCAACACCAAAATTTAATAGCTTATTAAAAAATGAAATCATATTCCTTAAAAAAGGAAACTAAGGTAATTAAAGTATTATAAATGTTAATAACCCAAGTTTGGCCCTAACCATCGCTCAGCTTTATCAAGGCTCATGCCTTTACGCTTGGCATAATCTTCAACTTGGTCTTTAGCAATTTTACCTATACCAAAATAGTGCGATTGTGGGTGCGCAAAGTATATACCACTTACAGCGGCCGTGGGTACCATGGCCATACTTTCAGTTAAAATCATACCTGTATTTTTTTCCACGTCCAGTAATTTCCAAATAATTGGTTTTTCGGTATGGTCAGGCTGTGCCGGGTAACCAGGTGCCGGGCGAATACCTGCATATTCTTCCTTAATTAACTCTTCGGCACTTAATTTCTCGTTTTTAGCATAGCCCCATAATTCAGTACGCACTTTTTTATGCATTAATTCGGCAAAAGCCTCGGCAAGCCTATCAGCTAACGCTTTTAACATAATAGCCGAATAATCATCATGCTCTTTTTCAAACTGGACAACATGCTCATCAATACCGATACCCGTTGTTAAAGCAAAAGTACCTATATAATCAGC
>DATFTU010000123.1:0-3275 GCA_035261565.1 Bacteroidia bacterium | reverse complement strand
TTGTACTTACCGAAAAATTCCTTTCATACGATAACGATTTACCTTGGCGCGAGCGTATTATTTTAGATATTTATTTCTTCCTTCGTAAATTTAGTGTGGGCGAGTCGCGTGCATTTGGCTTAGATAGTAGTTCTGTAAAAGTCGAAAAATTCCCATTAGTACTTACACCCACCAGAGAGTTTCCGCTTAAACGCATCGATTAATTTATTGAGTTTAAAAAGCTGATGTTCATAAAAGAGTAGGCTCATACAATTTTACTATTTTAGCGCATCTTAATTTTTTACGTATGAAGAAATTTATTCTTGTTCTTGTAATTATATCATCTTGCTTTAAAGCCGTGGCCGATGAGGGAATGTGGCTGCCTTTTTTATTGCAGCAGCTTAACGAAAAAGATATGAAGAAAAATGGCTGCAAACTTTCAGCCAAAGATATTTATGATATAAACAATACTTCGTTAAAAGATGCGATTGTACAATTTGGCGGAGGTTGCACCGCTGAGGTAATTTCAGATAAAGGATTGATTTTAACCAACCACCATTGTGGGTTTGCCTCTATTGCAGCACACAGCAGTGTTGACAAAGATTATTTAACCAATGGTTTTTGGGCCATGAATGCCGGCGAAGAGTTAACCAATCCCGGGCTAACAGCCATGTTTATTATACGTATGGAAGATGTAACGGCCAAGGTAAATATGGGTGTTACAGCCGGCCTAAGTGAAAAAGAATTGGATGCACTGCAACAAAAAAATATAAAACAAATTACGGCTGATGTTACCAAAGGCACAAAATATGAGGCTTTTATAAAACCATTTTTTTACGGCAACCAGTTTATTTTATTTATAACGCAAACGTTTAAAGATGTGCGTTTAGTGGGGGCGCCACCATCATTTGTTGGAAAGTTTGGCGGCGATGCCGATAACTGGATGTGGCCACGCCATACCGGCGATTTTTCCGTATTCAGAATTTATGCTGACAAAAATAACGAACCGGCAGAGTATGCAGCAGATAATGTTCCGTACAAACCAAAAAAATCGTTAACCATTTCTATGAAAGGCGTTAACGAAGGCGATTTTACTATGGTGTATGGCTTTCCGGGGCGCACACAAGAATATCTTTTTAGCGATGCAGTTGATATTACCATGAACGAAAGCGACCCAACTAAAGTTGCCTTGCGCGAAAAAAGATTGGGTATTATGAACCAGTATATGAAAGCCAACGATACAACCCGAATAGCTTATGCAGCCAACTATGCCTCGGTTGCTAATTACTGGAAAAAATGGTTGGGCGAAATGCAAGGTTTAAAAAAGTTTGATGCAGTAAATAAAAAAATTGAACTCGAAAAAAAGTTTTTAGAACTGCTTTCATCTGACCCTGCCGAAAAAGAAAAATTTAATAAAGTGTTTACTGATTTTCATTCGTTATACACAAATTATCGCGTGTATCAAAAACAGATGGATTATTATAGTGAGTGCTTGCTGGGTATAAATGCCATATCTACGGCAAGGTCGGTAGAGAAATTTATTTCCTCGCTTAAAGGAAAAACAGATGATGAAAAACAAAAAGAATTTACAAAAACTTTAGAAAACGCCGAACGCGCTTTTAAAATTGCCAACCAGGCTATGGATAAAACAATTTGCAGGGCCATGTTAGAAATGTATGTAACCGGAGTAGATAAAAAATTACGCGCGCCCGCTTTAGACTCGTTATTAAACATGTATCAGTATAAATATGATGTTGTTACCGATAAAATTTATAACGAATGTATTTTTCTTAATAAAGATAAATATTGCAGTGCATTAAAAAACGCTTCGGTAAGCGAGTTAGAGAGTGATATGTTATACAAGCTTTGGAAAAGTATATCGGCATATTATAATACTAATGTAATTCAACCATACAGTGGTATAGATGCACAATTAAATACACTTTACAAACAATATATAGATAAGCTGACAAAAATTTACAGAGATAAAAAGTTTTACCCCGATGCAAATTCAACTCTCCGTTTAACCTATGGAAAGGTTAAAGGCTATAAACCAAGAGATGGTGTAGTTTATACGTATTATACAACCTTAGATGGTATGATGGAAAAAGAAAACCCTAATGATGATGAATTTATAATACTCCCTAAAATGAAAGATTTATACAACAAAAAAGATTATGGAAAATATGCCGATAAAGATGGGACATTACATATATCATTTATAGCAACAAACCATACAACAGGAGGAAACAGTGGCAGCCCGGTTTTAAATGCCAAAGGTGAAGTAATTGGTACCAATTATGACAGGGTATGGGAGGGAACGATGAGTGATATTATGTATAACCCGAATATTTGTCGTAATATTACTTTAGATGTACGTTATACTTTATTTGTAATTGATAAATATGCCGGTGCAGGTTACCTGTTAAACGAAATGAAATTAGTGCAATGAACTTGTTGCAAAAAATAACAACAACCGATAAAGGTATTAACCTTACCAACATATTTTTAATGTTGCTAAGTACGGTTATTGCATTTATCATTCCGTTTAAGTTGTTTTTATTTGTGTATGCAGTGTTAGGGCCTTTGCACTATCTCACCGAAATTTCATGGCTCGATAAACGGAATTTTTTTATCAGGCAAAAAACACAAATATGGCCTTATATAGTTATCGCGGTTTTGCTTACCATAGCCTTGTTTAACGAAAAGTCATCTATACGGTATTACTCCGTTAGCCTTATTATTTGTGTAGTAGTGTATACCTTATGTTTGGTTTTCTCGGGTAAAAATACTGTGTCTTTATTAGTTTCAGCTTTAGTTCTAATTTTGGCTTTGGCTATCAAGGCAGATAAGATTATGATTTTAATTCTGTCTTTCGGTGTTTTTTTACCCACTATAGTGCATGTGTTTTTGTTTACCGGGTTATTTGTTTTGCAAGGCGCACTTAAAAACAAAAGTGTTACGGCTTTTATCTCGCTGGCAGTTTTTATTGCCTGTGCGGCAAGTTTTGCTTTTATACATATACCAAGTCCCGAAATATTATCGGGTACAGAAAAAGGGTATATACAAAAATATTTTAGCGTTATTAATCACGCTTTGGCTGACTTGTTTAATATAGGTTATCGGGGAAATACGAACGACATTTTTGAAATACCTGCGCTTATTGCCGTTCAACGTTTTATAGCGTTTGCTTATACGTATCATTACTTAAATTGGTTTTCAAAAACATCGGTTATCAAGTGGCATGATGTTTCTTCAAGCAGGTTAGGGGTAATTACTATTTTATGGATTGTATC
>DATFTU010000122.1:0-2409 GCA_035261565.1 Bacteroidia bacterium | reverse complement strand
GCTTTAATTTTTGGAGGTTTATTTGCTGTTAAAGAGTTTTACGAAAAAAATGTAAAGTTTATCAGCGGTGATGGCTCGTATATTGAACATCTTGTAAAATGGGCCTTTTTAGCTTACTCTGTTATATGGGTAATAAGCATTTTTTTAATGGGTGGATATGATAAACCGATTAAACTGCGAAGAATTATACAAGGTGTTTTAGCCGGAATGGGAGTAATTTTGATTGGTTATTCTTTATTACCTGAAGCTTACCGTTTTTCTCGTGCTATTATTTTGTTGGGCTCTGTTTCTACATTACTTAGCTTAGTTTTATCGCGTTTAATTTTTCACGCGTTAAAATTAAAAGGCTTTATACTTAATGAAGATTTACGCAAACGCATAGCCATTGTGGGCAGTGCAGATGAGTACGAACGGGTGGTTAACGTATTAAAAGAAACATCTGTAAAACCTGCCTTTATTGGTTTTGTATCTATCAACGAACAAGCTGACAATCAGTTAGGTAATATAAACCAGTTAAATGAAATAATTGAAGTGCATGAAATACAGGAAATTATTTTCTGTTCTAAAAACATATCATCGCAGCAAATAATAAACTATATGCTGCAACTGGTTAGTGTTGAAGTTGATTTTAAAATTGCCCCGCCCGAAAGTATATCTATTATTGGCAGCAATAGTATTGACACTGCCGGCGATGATTTGTATGTAATTGATTTTAATTCGGTATCAAAACCACACAACAAACGTAAAAAAAGAATATTTGATATAGCAACATCTCTTATTCTTTTAGGAGGATTGCCTATAGTAATTTTTGCAGAAAAAAAACCCATGCAATTTTTAGCCAACCTGTTTTTAGTATTAGTGGGCGCTAAAACATGGGTAGGTTATGAAGCTAATGCCGACCCCCGTTTACCAAGTATTAAAAAATCAGTTTTATCTCCTCACCAACACATTAAAGCGGTTGACAAGGAGTACTTAAACAAATTAAACTTAGCCTATGCTAAAGATTATAAAACCGAGAATGATTTAAAGATTATACTTAAGAACTTTAGGGCTTTAGGTAATTAAACCTTTAGTTTTTGTCCCAGTTTTAAAACTTTGGTGCTCTTAATACCATTTTTTTTACAAATAGCATTAATAGTTGTATGGTTACGACGGGCAATTTTATCCAAAGTATCGCCTTTTTTTACATATACAAAACCGCCGGTTGTTGCTTTATACTTATAAGCTACCGGTGCAGCATGGCTTCTTGTTTTTGAGGCAACCTGATGTGCATGTATACTTCTTAAATCGTATTTAGCACTAAAGTCAGATTTATAAATAACAAATGAGTTATTTTTAAGTTCGTTTTTTTGGTAATCAACCAGGTCTTCGGTATCAATGGCTTTACCTAAATAACGTATTTCAAAATGTAAATGGCTTCCATAAGAGTGCCCTGTATTGCCACCTAAGCCAATTTGCATACCGCTAACAACTGTTTCTTCTGGTTGTACCAATATTTTTGAAAGATGGGCATATACTGTTTCTAAACCATTATTGTGGCGTATAATAACCACATTACCATATCCGCCCATATAACGGGCTATACGTACTTTACCATCAAAAGCTGCTACAACAGTATCACCGGTATGTAAACCTATATCTGTACCATAATGCGGGCGGCGACGGCGCCATCCAAATTCAGATGTTATAACACCCTGATATGGCATGGTAAACCCACAATTCCAATCATCTAATAAATATACAGTTGCAGAGTCTCCGGCAAATTGCTGCTCAAATAAGTTAGGGTGACACGATGCAGTATCCCAGGTACCATATAAGTCATGCGACGGGAACATTAATAAAGAATCTACATCATCATAAGCAATTGAAGTGCTTACGGTTTGTGTTGTGTCTTCCTTTTTACGCTTTTTGTCGTCGCTGATTTTTTTGTTTTTATCTCCTATTGTGGCAAAAGACAACATAGGCACTAATAGTGCCGCTAAAATTGTTGTATGTAGTATTGTCTTTTTCACTTTTTTTCTAAAATGAGATTTGCAAAAATATTTTTTAAAACCTAATAACCAAACTTTCTTTTGCTTTTTTTGAGTTTATTTACCAACGCCCATTGTTCGTTTCCTTTAAAACTACTGATTTTACTATACTTTACACCCTTATTAGCAAATAATAAAAAAACGTTAATTTTTCTTTAAAATTGCCGTTTTAAATAAATTTTATAAAAAAACAGTTTAAACTTTTACTTTTGGCGCCGCATGCAAATTGTAGTAAATACACGCTTATTACTTGATGGCCGGTTAGATGGGATAGGCTGGTTTGCTTACCAATCTTTAAAACGAATAACACGCCAGCACCCCGACGTACATTTTATTTTTTTGTTTGACAGGCCTTTTAACGAAAAATTTATTTTTGCAG
>DATFTU010000121.1:0-5835 GCA_035261565.1 Bacteroidia bacterium | reverse complement strand
CCGAATATTTACTAACAGCCAGTTTAATGGCGGCTCCGGCTGCTTTGGTAATTTCTAAAATTATTTACCCCGAAACCGAAGAACCTGTAACTAAAGGCAAAGTGAGCTTAGAGGTGAAAAAAGAACATACTAATTTAATTGATGCCATATCGCATGGCGCGGCCGATGGTATGAAAATATCTATTAACGTGGTGGCTATGCTAATTGGTTTTATTGCGTTGATAGCATTTATTAATTATGGCTTAGGAAAGCTTGGCGGTATTAATAATTTTTGTCCCGACTTATCTTTAGATTATATTTTTGGTAAAGTGTTTTACCCTTTAGCCTGGTGTATGGGTGTGCCCGATGTTGATGTGCAACAGGTAGCCACCATTATGGGGCAAAAACTAACTATTAATGAGTTTGTGGCTTTTGATACCTTAACCCATAAACTGGCAGCCCCTTTAACTGATAAAGGCTTGTTAATTGTAAGTTTTGCTATTTGCGGTTTTGCTAATTTTAGTTCGGTTGGTATGCAAATTGGCGGCATTGGAGCTTTAGCCCCTGAACGTCGTGCAGATTTAGCTAAACTTGGTATACGCGCCTTAATTAGTGGTACACTTGCATCTTATCTTTCGGCTACTATTGCTGGGATGTTGATTTAAAAAACGATCAATGTACTTTATTGTTTTGGTTACGTATAGTTTTTAGAAGTCTGAAACAATCTGTTCTGTCGTCATAAGTCTTGTCATAAGTCTTTCAACCTCACTATATGAATATTTTTTACCTTTTGATGTTCTAAGAATATCAAGAAACTCACTTATCTCGCCATCCTTTTCAATAATAATATACTTAATGTCATTGGGTTCAAATTCAAGTCTTAATTTTTTTAATTTTTAATTTTCAGATAATTTCTTTTCATCTGTGTCATAGTAGGATTCAGCTAGTACCATAAAATAATCTTTTGAGAAAGGTGGTACATATCTCCATTCTCTTTCGTCTGAAAATCTATAGTCTTTCGAAACTTTTCCCGCTCTTACCAAATCACTTTGATAATTCTTCATATATCTTAGAAGATCTAATAATGAATTTTCCTCGGGGTTTAACTCTTCCATTTTTTTCTTGGACTTTAGAAGATAATTGTCATAAATAGACCAGTAACTTTTCGCTAATGACGATTTTCTATCTAAATAGATTACAGGATTTAATCCATTTCTTTCAGCCCATTCTTTAGTCAATCCAATACCATATGGGCCATAATTTGAAATGTGGTTTTTTACTTCGGAAAAAGGTATATCACAAAAACTAACCATGGGTGCTGCATATTTTACAGGCCCACCATCGGTAAATAGAATTTCTTCAAGGCAGTATTTAATTTTAAAATTTTCAGTTAAGATACCTTTGAGTTTCTCTTTGGTATTTGTAAAGTGTATTATTGAATTTGAACTTAATCCCATTTTTGTGAGTAATATAATTTTAAACCGTTTGAAACAAATATAAGCAAAAAGCCACTTATTTTAACTTTCTTGCGGTAAGTGCTTTTTTTAACCACTTTAAACAATAGTGGGTTATTAACCCATTATTTTTATAGATTTGTTTTCACTAAAAATTACCCATGAAAAAAAGTATAGCTCTATCTGTTGCAACAACGTTATTGTTTGCAGCATGTAATAATAAACCGGCACAAGAAAAAGATATGGCTGCCGCAAAAGCAAGTGTTGATAGCTTTTTGGTTGATTATAATAAACAGTTTCAAAAATATTTAATTGCTTCTAACGAGGGGCAATGGAAATTAAACACCCACATTGTGGCAGGCGATACAGCTACAGAAAATGCGGCTGCACGCGCTGATGAAGCTATGGCTAAATTTACCGGAGCAAAACTTCTTACTGAAACTGCAAAGGCTTTTTTAGATAAAAAAGATACCTTGCAGTTAAGCGATATACAGGTTCGCCAATTAAAGGTTATTATATTTAATGCGGGCGCAAATCCCGAAGCGGCAGGCGATATTGTGAAACAAAAAATTGCCGCGCAAAACAAACAAACAGGTTTGTTATATGGCTTTAAATTTACCTTAAACGGAAAGGAAATTACACCAAACGATATTGATGGTAAATTGGAAAAATCATCTAACGAGGCAGAAAGATTGGCTGTTTGGAAAGCCAGTAAAGAAGTTGGCAAGGCTTTAAAAGATGGCTTAGTTAATTTACGCGAGCTTAGAAATAAATCGGTACAACCATTGGGATATGCTGACTTTTTTGCATACCAGGCTTCTGAATATGGGATGAGTACGGATGAATTAATGGCTACTACACGTGGTATGATTAAAGATATTTGGCCTTTATACCGCGAGCTACACACCTGGGCTCGTTACGAATTAGCTAAAAAATATAATAAACCTGTGCCTGATTATATTCCGGCACATTGGTTGCCAAATCGTTGGGGGCAAGAGTGGTCGCAGTTAGTTGAAGTTAAAGGTTTTGATTTAGACCCTTATTTAAAACAGCAGGGTGCTGAGTGGATTGTAAAAAAAGGCGAAGAGTTTTATAAAAGTATAGGTTTTGGCCCGTTACCGCAAACTTTTTGGGAGCGTTCAAGTCTTTACCCTGTAGCCCCTGATGCAGGCTATAAAAAAAACACACACGCATCTGCCTGGCATATAGATAATGATAAAGATGTACGCTCACTAATGAGCGTGGTACCTAATACTGAATGGTGGAGTACTGCCTTGCACGAGCTTGGGCATATTTATTACTATATATCTTACAGCAATCCTGATGTGCCCATTGTATTACGTAGTGGTGCTAACCGCGCTTACCACGAAGCCTTTGGAACTATGATGGGCATGGCATCTTTACAAAAACCTTTTTTACAAGGCTTAGGCATGATGGATAAAAACCTGCAAACTAATGATACGCTAATGTTATTGAAAGAAGCCTTAGAGTATGCAGTGCATATTCCTTGGGGCAGTGGTACTATGACAGAGTTTGAGTATAATTTATATTCTAAAAATTTAGCACCCGACCAATATAATAAACTATGGTGGGCTTTAGCTAAACGTTTTCAGGGTATTGAACCTGCTGAACCGCGTGGAGAAGAATATTGCGATGCTGCAACTAAAACTCACATTAACGATGATGCAGCTCAATACTATGATTATAGTATGAGTAATGTTTTATTGTTTCAGTTTCACCAGCACATTGCGCAAAATATTTTAAAGCAAGATGCGCATGCAACTAATTATTGGGGCAATAAAGGAGTTGGCGATTTTTTACAAGCCGTAATGAAACCCGGTGCCAGTGTTGACTGGAGAGAGCATTTAAAGAAAAGTATAGGGCAGGATTTTTCGGCTAAGCCAATGCTTGAGTATTTTCAACCACTTATGGCTTATTTGAAAAAAATAAACGCAGGCAGAAAATATACCTTGCCCGAGCAACCTGATTTTAATTATTAAGATTTTTGCAACCCCAGATTACTAATAATAAAAAAACAAAAAGTATAAGAAGAATATTTGTTCTTCTTATGCTTTTGTTTTCACAGTTTGTATTTTCTCAGGCGACACCGGCTCCTAATGCCCAATTACTTGATACTAAAAATGGCATTAATAAATTTAAGCTTTGCTCTTTTTTAGAAATTCATAAGGCAAACTTAAAAGAAATGCCTGCTAAAAGTGATGTGCATGTAAAATGGTATACCTATACAGGAACTGATGTGTCAACTGTATTTGATTATAAAATCAAACAAATTGATTTAGGTTACTACAAAAATAAACTCTATAAAATTTTAGTACAGTTTGATGGAAAGGATAAAGACCAAGTTGATAATATAAAAAGCAAGTTAGATATGTTGTTTGGCCTGGGTAAAGAAATTGAGGGGGATAAAGACCCGACTTGTAAATATTATTGGGAAACGATGAAAATTTACCTGTATTATGAATATAACGATAAGGAGATTAATCTTTTTATGCACTCGAAGATACTAGGTAAGCAAATTATATTAGATGAATTATAATTAGACTTCGAATGAAAATTGATAAATATATTGGGCATTCAGGGTATACATCAAGGCGAAAAGCTTGCATACTTATTGAGGAGAAAAAAGTTTTTGTAAACGGAAAGCCGGCAACCTTTAGCACCAAAATAAAAGAAGGCGATGTTGTTGTAATTGATGGGAAGGAATTAGTGCCAAAAGAATTTGTACCAACCTACATTGCTTACAACAAACCTAAAGGTATTGAGTGCACCAGCGAAAAAATAGCCAATAATATTATTGATGCTATAGGGCATACCGAAAATATATATCCGGTAGGGAGGCTGGATAAAGATTCGGAAGGGTTAATTTTATTAACCAATTATACCGAACTGATAGATAAAATTACCAACCCCGAATACGGGCACGAAAAGGAATACATTGTTACCTTAAACCTGCCTGTGCGTAAGCAGTTTTTAAATGAAATTGCGGCAGGAATTGAAATACATGGCGAAAAAACCAAGCCTTGTAAAGTAAGTTTAGAGCCTAAGGCTAAACGAATCTTTAGGATTACTTTAACACAAGGGCTTAATCGGCAAATACGCCGTATGTGCAACGCATATGATTATCAAGTAATAAAATTGCAGCGTGTTCGTATAATGAATATAAAATTAGGGAAGTTGAAAGTGGGCGAGTGGCGCAATTTAACCGAGGATGAATTAATTGAGTTGTTTTTAGAATTAAAATAACCAAGTTTAAACCCATGCAACAAAACCTGGTACATATTGCGTTAGTGGTGGATGATTATGATAAGGCTATTGAATTTTATACGCAAAAACTACATTTTGTTTTAGTAGAAGATACCATTTTAAGTGAAAGCAAAAGGTGGGTTTTAGTAGCGCCAAAGGGTTCAACGGGTTGTAATTTACTATTGGCAAAAGCTGCTAATAAAGAGCAACAAAGCAGGGTTGGCAACCAAACAGGCGGACGCGTTTTTTTATTTCTTACAACCGATAATTTTAAAAGAGATTATCAAAATTTACTTCATCACAGTATTAAAATTGTACGCGAGCCTGTGGTAGAAAAATGGGGTACTGTAGCCGTGTTCGAAGATTTATATGGCAACCTATGGGATTTAATAGAACCTTTTGTCAAATAAAAAAGTCCAAGTAAAATAAATTACTTGAACTTTTTTAGTAGTCTAAAAATTTTAATTAATGCTCATTTCAAAAGGTAAACGTGCTTGTACGCCTTTTGCTTTTATAATGCTTTGCGCGTATTTTAAGTAATCATAAAAAATACCCAGGTGTTGTTGCAGCACTTTTGTTTCTTCATCATTCTTTTTACCGTTTAATAAATCTTTAATAGGGTCTTTTTGTTTTGGTAATGAAAGTAGTTCGTACTCACCTTCTTTTAAATTGGCTTTTTTAGCTGTGTAATTAATAGCATCATTTATACCGCCTAATTCATCCACTAATTTTATACCAATGGCATCAGCACCGCTCCAAACACGCCCTTGTCCAATACTGTCAACATCTGCCTGCGACATGCCACGCCCTTCGGCTACACGTTTGGTAAATGTACTGTAAACCTGTTCAACACCTTTTTGTATATAAGCTGCCTCTTGTGCAGATGCCGGACGGTATAAACTTCCTAAATCACTGTGCTTGTTGGTATTTACCGTATCTATATTAATACCTAATTTTTCTGAAAATAATTTTTGTGCGTTAGGCGATAAGCCAAATACACCTATAGAGCCTGTAATAGTATTAGGTTGTGCAAAAATTCTGTCTGCTGCACATGAAATATAATACCCACCCGATGCAGCCACATCACCCATAGAAACCACCACCGGTTTTACTTTTTTTGCAAGCGTAACCTCGCGCC
>DATFTU010000120.1:0-2988 GCA_035261565.1 Bacteroidia bacterium | reverse complement strand
CAATACAAATTAATAAAGTTAGTAATATGTATAGCACAGGAATGACAGGATACCCTAAAGCTTTGTATGGCCGTGACATGTCGGGTTCTTTTTTTCGTAAAACAAAAATAGCGCTTATAGTCACCATATAAAAAAGTAACGAGGCAAAGGTTGCATACTCCAATAAATCTCCATAAGAACCGCTTAAACATAAAATGCTTGCCCAAATGCCTTGTATTAAAAGTGCATAACCTGGTACACCAAAGTCGTTATTCTCTTCTGCTCTTCTAAAAAATAATTTATCTGCCGACATAGCCTGAAACAATCTGGCACCAGCCATTATTAAACCATTATTACACCCAAAGGTTGAAACCACAATTAAACCTGCCATTAAATATACGGCTGTGTTGCCCCCCATAACAGTTGCCATGGCAGCTGCTCCCACTCTATCATGTGGCGCGTTTTGAATATCGTGTATAGAAAGCAAGCATAAATAAGCCACATTTGCCAAAATATAAATTACAGTAACTATAAATGTACCCAGCATTAATCCTCTCGGAATATTTTTTTGCGGTTCTTTAATTTCTGCAGCTATAAAGGTTACATTGTTCCAGGCATCGCTGCTAAATAAAGACCCTATCATAGCCACACCCACCGCCACCCAAATAGCTGAATTGTTTAACAGAGTGGTTATGCCGTTTTTTGTTGATGAGCCCTGCCAGGCATTCGCAAAATTTTCAGAAAAAACATTTCGTGTAAACCCGGCATATAAACCGACAATAATTAATCCAAATAATGCAATAAGTTTTGCCAGGGTAAAAATACGCTGTATAATTTTTCCGTTTTTTACACCACGGGCATTAATAAAAGTAAGAAAAGATATTGATACAATTGCCAATAGTTGTGCATAGGTTAATTTAAATTTTCCTAACTGAAGCAATATATTATCCTCGTTAAAAAAGAGGATAAAAACACCTACATATTTTGCAAAGGCAACTGCCACAGCAGCAATTACACCGGTTTGAATAACCAGAAAAACTGTCCAACCATATAAGAACGCAATTAAGCTCCCAAAGGCTTTTTTAATATATACATATTGTCCACCTGCTTTAGGCATCATACCTGCAAGCTCTCCGTAACTTAATGCTGCAAACAAGGTAAGTACACCGGTTAGTAACCAGCATAATAACAGCCAACCACTACCGCCAACTGTGCGGGCCATATCAGACGATACAATAAAAATACCCGACCCAATCATAGAGCCCGAAACAATTAAAGTGGTATCTAATAAAGAAAGCGTGCGTTTTGTGTCTGACATATTATTTACAGTGTTTATACCGATGACAAGAAACTAAATGATCATTAACCATACCAGCAGCTTGCATATAAGCATAGCAAATAGTTGTGCCCACAAAAGTAAATCCGAGTTTTTTTAAGGCTTTACTCATTGCATCTGATTCGGCGCTAAAGGGGGGAATTTCTCCGCTTACTTTACGTTTATTTACAACTGTTTTATGGTTGGTAAACTGCCAGATATACTTATCGAAAGAACCATGCTCTTTTTGCACTTGTAAAAAACGCTGTGCGTTTTTTATAGTACCGCGCACTTTTAAGTTATTGCGAATAATGCCTTCGTTTTGCAATAATTTTTCTACATCTTTTTCGGTAAATCTGGCCACCTTATTAGCATCAAAATTGGCAAAGGCTTTTCTAAAATGTTCGCGGCGGTGCAAAATTGTTTTCCAGCTTAAACCCGCCTGAAAAGTATCCAGTACTAAAAACTCAAAATGTTTTTTATCATCGTGTACGGGTGTTCCCCACTCTTCATCATGATATTTTATCATTAACTCATCGTTGCCGGGCCAGGCACAAGTTTTAGTGGTGCTCATATTTTAACAGAGTTTATTTTAAGCGTTGGTTCAACTTTCAGGAAAGATACAATTTCGTTAAATATATGCTGATATACTTTATCATTTATTGTTTCAACAAAAATATTTAAAACCACATACTTATTTTTTCCTAAAAAAAAATTAGCATAACTTGTATTCAATTTTTTTAAATAAGCAGGCTGAATACTTTGTTCATAAGGTCTGCCCCGTTTTTTAATATTATTTAAAAGCGTATCAACTGATGTGTGAAGTACAATAACCAAATCAGGTTTTTTTATAGTGGCCGAAATTCTATTAAACAGTTTTCCATAGGTTTCAAAATCACGTTTCGATAAATTAACCTCAGCAAACAACAAACATTTATCTAAACAATAATCGCTGATAACTGTTTTTTTAGGGTGTTGCTTTTCTATCTGCAAAAGTTGCTTGCACCTATCAGTTAAAAAAGAAAGTTCTAAAGCCAAGGCAGTACCTTTCGGGTTTTTATAAAACAAAGGCAACCAGGGGTTTTCGTTAAACTCTTCAAAAAAAGATTCGGCTTTATAATGCCCGGCCAGTTTTTTTACCAGCGTGGTTTTGCCAACACCAATATTTCCTTCTATACAAATAGTGTTATACTGCATGGCTTAGTTTTTTTATTTGTCCGGTATCGGGGCAGGATTTTAGTAATTCGGAGATAGTTTTATTAAACACAGGGTGCATAAAATCATGAGCGATTTCATTTAAAGGTTCAAGCACAAACTTGCGTAAATGCAAGCGAGGATGTGGAATTTGTAAAGCTTGTGTTTTTATGATTTTTTTGTTAAAAAATAAAATGTCTATATCAATCAAACGGCTTTGGTACGCAGTTGTTTCCGTTCTTTCTCTGCCGAGTTTTTTTTCAATTTCTAACAAAAAAATGAGCAACTCTTCTACAGAAACTTTAGTTTCTATCCTAATAACCTGATTTAAAAAATCCGGTGCGCCTTCCATGCCCCAAGCCTGCGACTGATAAAGCGAAGATTGATTTTTAACCTCTCCTACAGTTTGCTCAATAAGCGCACAAACCTGCTCAAAAGTTGCTAAACAATTCCCCAAATTACCGCCCAAACATAAATATACTTCGTTCATAACAATTCCG
>DATFTU010000119.1:0-9461 GCA_035261565.1 Bacteroidia bacterium | reverse complement strand
AAGTTGCCGGCAGGTTATAAGTAAGAGAAGTAGTCCAAACACCTTCCGTATCTGCCGGAATTGCTGTAACAGCACATGTTGCAGTAACGGCAGGTGCTCCTAAATTGTACCATACACTCCCGTCAGAAGCCCAAACATTTAAAGAATCTCCTGTATTGCCACGTAATATGTAATCAAATTGTAAAATAATTCCTGTTTTGCCTATAGTGCTAATAATTGGCGATTCTGCACGCACATTAGTCCTAACCTGGTTTAAACCAAAACCCGGATCGTATATGGCACCGCAATCGCCTGTTGGGCAAAAAGTTCCATAAGTTGGTGAGTTTTGTGCTGCGCCAATATGTAATGTTCTATTTGTAAGCTGTGCGCTATCTAAACAACTGGCGCCACATACGGTTGGCAGCCTGCCTGCTTCGGTTTGACTAATATACCAAACATTTGCAAAAGCATCGTTAGTTCCTGTAGTTGTATTTATAGTCCAAGTGCCATTGCTACTGTTAAATCCGTTGGCTAACGTACCTTGATTAGATGCGCAAGTGGTACCAACTCCAAAATCTTCACCCCAAAATACGGTCTGCGAACTAAGAGTAAGTGAGCACAATGCACAAATCAGCAAGTAGATATATTTCATACCCTGTTTTTTTGGTTTACGAATATAGATATTTTCTTTAAATAAACGAAAAATAAGCATTTATTGACCTTTTTAAGCTATATTGTTTGTTAATTATAGTTCAGAAATTTCGTTGGCCAAAAGTACAGGAAAAGGCAGTTTTTTTAATTGCTTTAAAGATGTTTGTTTATATGTTGGGTTTACAAATTTATTGACATTTATGTACGTAAATCTTGCATAAATAGTTTGATGTGATAGTTGGTGTTTTTTGTAACCCGTTTGTTTTATAATTTCAAAATTATTGGTTTTTGTTTTTAAAATTTCCTTTTTCAGTTGTTCTAAAACCTTCGTATCATTGGCCTTTTCAGCGTACTCAAGTAAAGGAAATTGATGCAGGTTTTTCCAGATATCGTTTTCGGTACGCTGTTGTGTATATGTATTTTGGTTGCTGATTATTACAAAATATTCAAAATAACGCGTGGTCATTTTTTTGTTTGCAATTTTTACCGGATAATTTAAAGCCTTACTCTCACTACCACTTAAGCAAGTGTCATAAAAAATACAAGCTTCGCAATCAGGTTTGTGGGGGGTACAATATAAAGCACCAAATTCCATAATGGCCTGGTTATAAGTACCCGCATTTTTTTTATCTAATAACTCTTGTGCTAATAAGGCAAATTGTTTTTTTCCTTCGGTAGAGTTTACAGGCGTATCAATAGCAAACAATCTTGCCAAAACCCTATACACATTGCCATCTACAACCGCCTGCGGTTTATTAAAACAAAAAGATGAAATGGCTGCCGCTGTATAATCGCCAACACCTTTTAATTTTTTTAATTCTTCAAATTCACTTGGAAAAATGCCTTTGTAATTTTTTACTACTTCTTTTGCAGCTGTGTGTAAATTGCGTGCACGCGAGTAATAACCCAAGCCCTGCCATAACTTCAGTACTTTTTGCTCGGGTGCCTTAGCTAAATCAAATACAGTAGGAAATTCTTTTACAAAACTCAAATAATAAGGCATGCCTTGTGCCACACGGGTTTGCTGTAAAATAATTTCAGATAACCAAACTTTGTAAGGGTCGGTAGTATTACGCCAGGGTAAATCGCGCTTGTGTTGTTTAAACCACTTTATAAGTCTTGCGCCAATCATTAAAGATTAACCTTCTTCTCTAACAAATAGTTGTTGCGTACTGATGAGTTTCGTAAAATAAGCTCGCCCACAAAACCGGTTAAAAACAAAAGTGTACCTAAAACCATAGTAGTTAAAGCTATAAAAAACCATGGATTATTTGCCACCAAAGGGGCACGTTGGTTATTGTAAACACAATACAATTTTTCGGCTCCTAAATATAGTGCAGAAAAAAAACCAATTATAAACATAAGCGTACCCATAGAGCCAAACAGGTGCATAGGGCGTTTACCAAACTTTGAAAGAAAAGTTATGGTCAATAAATCTAAAAAGCCATTAATAAACCTGTCCCACCCAAATTTAGATGTGCCATATTTCCGCGCCTGGTGCTGTACCGTTTTTTCGGTAATATTATCAAAGCCCGCATTTTTAGCCAAAACCGGTATAAAACGGTGCATTTCGCCATACACTTCAATACTTTTTATAACCTCTTTTCTGTAGGCTTTTAAACCACAATTCATATCATGCAATTTAATGCCGCTTATTTTCCGGTTAGTCCAGTTATAAAGTTTGCTTGGTAAATTTTTGGTAAAAGCATTGTCGTAACGCTTTTGTTTCCACCCGCTTACCAAATCAAAACCGCCTTGGGTTATCATATTGTAAAGCTCAGGTATTTCATCCGGGCTGTCCTGCAAATCGGCATCCATTGTAATTACTACATTACCTTGTGCAGCCTCAAAACCAACATGCAAAGCGGGCGATTT
Organism: Bacteroidia bacterium; assembly: GCA_035261565.1. Classification (GTDB taxonomy): domain Bacteria; phylum Bacteroidota; class Bacteroidia; order B-17B0; family Aurantibacillaceae; genus PALSA-968. The sequence continues at coordinate 6,956 of DATFTU010000119.1, read as the reverse complement.
GCCGTAATTTCTTCTAAATTTTATAGCTTTTACACGCGGATTTTTTTGCGATAAACCCTCAATTACACTCCACGATTTATCTTTACTTCCGTCATCTACAAAAATAATTTCATAACTGTAATTATGTTGCTGCATAATGCGTACAATCCAGTCGTGCAACTCAGGTAAAGACTCTTCTTCATTAAAAAGGGGAATAACTACAGATATGTCCATAAAAAGATAAGAAGCAAAGTTTGCGATTTTTATTTTAATAACGAAATAAAGTACTAATTTTGCAGCGGGTAAGTCTTTCACGACCAGCTCCTGCTGAATCCCCCAGGGTGGGAACGCAGCAAGGGTAAGCGGTTGTAGCGGTGCGATGGAAGTAGCTTACCCTTTTTTTATGCCCTGTTTTTAGTATTCCAAATTTTTGTACATTTGCTTAATTAAAATCATTATAAATAATGGATATTGTAGTTGCCGATAATAGTGTGCTAATGCGTGAGGGGTTTAAAGCCTTAACGCAGGCTAATTACAAGGTTAGTATTACTGAAGTAACTGAAAAAAGCAGCCTTTTATCAGCACTAAAAAAACATAAACCACACATTTTGGTTATAGACCCCGTGTCTATGCAAATTACCCCTACTGATATTACTCAAATTAAAAATCAATACAAAGCCCTTCAAATATTAGCTATTAGCCCTATGTTGCCTAAAGAAGAAATTTCTTTATTATTAAACGCAGGCGTTACGAGCTTTTTATTGAAAGAGTGCGATAAGCAAGAAATTTGTGATGCCATTGATAATACAGAAAAAGGCACTCGTTTTTTATGCGGACAAATTATTGATGCTTTAACCTCAGATACCGAAACTACTGCTAAAACATACAGCAAAAAAACTTCGTGCGAAGGTTTTGCAGTATCTGAAAGAGAAATTGAAATTATTAAACACATTGCGCTTGGCTTATCAAATAAGCAAATTGCCGAAAAACTTTTTTTAAGTTTTCATACGGTACATACGCACCGCAAAAATGTAATGCAAAAGCTTAAAGTAAATAATACTGCCGGTGTGGTAATGTTTGCTGTAAAAAACAATTTATTGGTTGATGAGGAGATACACATCAATTAAATCCTCTAATGAAAACTTTTGAAATTCCTGAGTTTTACCGCAGCCCGCTTATTACCAAAATTAAATCGTACCAAAAAACAAACGACCCTCGTAAAAGAGACATGTCGCCCACGTATGTAGATTTTGGCCCGGTTGGCTTTTATATTGCACGTCATTTTGGTTTTTGCTATGGTGTAGAAAACGCTATTGAAATTTCGTTTAAAGCCGTAAACGAAAACCCCGGCAAGCGTATTTTTTTACTTAGCCAAATGATACACAACCCCGATGTAAATAAAGATTTAACCGATAACGGTGTACAATTTTTACAAGACACAAATGGCAAACAGCTTATTTCGTTTGATGAACTTACACCAAATGATGTAGTAATTATACCTGCCTTTGGCACTACTTTGCAAATAGAAAAATTACTGGGGCAAAAAGGAATTGAAGTACAAAAATATAATACCACCTGCCCTTTTGTAGAACGTGTCTGGAAAAAATCAGAGCAGATAGGGAAAGAAAATTATACCATCATTATTCACGGAAAATATACGCATGAGGAAACCCGTGCCACTTTTTCGCGAAGTGCCCAAAGTGCACCGGCTGTTGTAGTAAAAGATTTAGCCGAGGCAAAAAAACTGAGTGACTATATAACGGGTAAAAAAGATGCTGTGCTTTTTTACGAAGAGTTTAAAGGCAAATATTCAGCAAATTTTGATGTAACAAAACATTTGCAGCAAGTTGGTGTAATTAACCAAACCACCATGCTAGCTACCGAAACACAAGAAATTGCTGAGTATTTTAAACAAGTAATGATTGCCAAATACGGAGCAGAAAATACCAAGCAACATTTTGCCGACACACGCGATACACTTTGCTATGCCACTAACGAAAACCAGGACGCAACCTACGGGCTTTTAAAAACCGATGCCGATTTAGCTATAGTAGTTGGTGGCTATAATAGTTCAAACACATCACATTTGGTAGAATTGTTAGAGCAACAATTTCCCACCTATTTTATTTCTTCTGAAAAAGAAATAGAATCTAATACACTAATACATCATTTTGATTATCCGAATCAAAAAAGATTGAGTACTGAAAATTTTATTCCTAAAAAAGACAAAGTAAAAATTATACTTACCAGTGGCGCCTCGTGTCCCGATGCAGCAGTTGAGCGTGTTTTAAACCGTTTATTAGGTTGCTTTAAAAACACAACACCTAAAGAAGAAGCATTAAGCTTTATTAAATAAAAAAATCGCCCCGAAAGGCGATTTTCTTTTCAAACGGTTTTGTTTTTCAGTCAATCAACTCAACCGAACGTTTTATAAATTTAGTAAGCTCCTCACCTTTTAATAAACCTTGTGATAATAAAGCTAAATCGGCAGCTTGTTTGCTTATAGCTTTACGTTTGTCTTCATTTTTTTCTCCTAAAATTTTACCAATAAGCGGGTGATTCGTATTTACAACCAGGTTATACATATCAGGCATATCACCATAAAAACTCATGCCGCCGCCCATGGCACTCATATCTTTCATACGGCGCATAAATTCAGGGCGGGTAATTAACATGGGTGCATCTTTCTCACTTAAGCTTTCAAACACTACCGTAAATTTATCTTTAGGCACAACTTCTTCTACAATAGGTTGCAGCTCCTTTTTCTGGTCATCGCTAAGTTTAGAAACCTGTGCCTCATCTTTTTTAATTAGTTTTTCAACCGTATCGGCATCTACACGTATAAAAGCAACTTCCTTTAATGTACTTTCTAACTTACCAATAAAATGAGGGTCTAACGGAGTATCAAACACTAATACATCATATCCCCTGTCTTTTGCAGCTTGTATATAGCTATGTTGTTCGGTTACATTATTTGTGTACAGGTAAATTAGTTTTTTGTCTTTATCGGTTTGTATGGGTTTTATTTTGTTTTCATATTCCTCTAAGGTAAAGTGTTCATCTTCGGTGTTGGTAAGCATGGCAAATTTTTGAGCTTTCTCATTAAATTTTTCATCGCTAAGCATGCCATACTCCACAAATATTTTAATGTCGTTCCATTTTTTCTCAAAATCAGCACGGTCTTTTTTAAATATCTCCTCTAATTTATCAGCCACTTTTTTAGTAATGTGCGCTGATATTTTTTTTACATTACCATCTGCCTGCAAATAACTACGCGATACGTTTAATGGAATATCCGGACTATCAATAACCCCGCGTAACAGCATTAAAAAATCAGGCACTACATGCTCCACATTATCGGTTACAAAAACCTGGTTGCTGTATAGTTGTATTTTATCTTTTGGCGCTTCAAAATTATTTTTAAGTTTTGGAAAATAAAGTACGCCTGTTAAGTTAAACGGATAATCAACATTTAAATGAATCCAAAATAAGGGCTCATCAAAATTCATCGGATATAATTCGCGATAAAATTTTTTATAATCCTCGTCCGTTAAATCGGCCGGTTTTTTTGTCCACAACGGATTTGGATTACTGATAAAATTATCAACCTCAACTTCGGTTTCTTTATCACCTTCTTTCTCTGCTTTTACATATTGTTTTTTAGTGCCAAATTTTATTTCTTCCGGTAAAAAACGGCAGTATTTTTTTAATAAGGTTTCAATACGGTTATCTTCTAAAAACTCCGTACTATCATCAGCAATGTGTAAGATAATATCAGTGCCTCTAAACTCTTTGGTTGTTTCTTCCAGTTTATATTCCGGGCTTCCATCACAAATCCAACGGGCAGCCTTAGCTCCCTCTTTAAATGATAACGAAACAATTTCAACTTCTTTGGCCACCATAAAGGCCGAATAAAAACCTAAACCAAAATGCCCAATCATGGCATTGGCATCTACTTTATCTTTGTATTTAGTTACAAATTCTTCAGCACCCGAAAATGCAATTTGTGTAATATATTTTACAATTTCATCGCTGGTCATCCCTATACCTCTATCACGTATAGTAAGCGTTTTGGCTGTTTTATCTAAAATAACTTCAATAGTTGTTTTGCCAACTTCACCTTTAAACTCACCCATAGATGAAAAGGCTTTCAGCTTTTTTGTGGCATCAACCGCGTTACTTACCAGCTCACGTAAAAATATTTCGTGGTCAGAGTAAAGAAATTTTTTAATGATTGGGAAAATGTTTTCGGTTTGTACGTTTATTTTACCTGTTTGCATATCTCTATTTTTTTGTTTGCCTTATGTCAAATTTTTTGCCAAAAAACCCAACATGACTGATTGACAGCCATTAAATAAAAAAGCTCCTGCATTTCTACAGGAGCCTTTTCTTTTATTCTTTTATTAAATTTTATTTTTTTTATCTGATTAATGTAACCGTTCCGTTTTGCTTATATGTTTTACCGTCAACACCTTGTGCTTGCAGTATATACATATAAGTTCCGTCAGGTGCTTTATCGCCGTTAGGCACTATACCATCCCAACCTTGGTTAGGGGCGGTTATAGTGTGTAATAACTGACCCCAACGGTTATATATATCACAGTTTAAGCTAACCATACCTGTGTTAATAATAAAGAACACATCATTAACTCCATCTCCGTTTGGTGTAAACACGTTAGGAATTACAAGTGTAGTTGGTGTTTCAACCAAAATTGGCACTCGGGCAGTATCGCTGCAACTACCGGTTATAGCAATTAATGTAGCGGTATAACTTCCTGTAGATGTATAAGTATGACTGGTGTCATGTGCTATACCACCGGTATTATTATCCCCAAATATCCAAACATAAACTGTTTTAGTACTATCTACATTAATTGATTGATTTGTAAACACCACATTTAAAGGAGCCGCACCTGTAGCCGGGCTTGGCGTTGTTGAAATCAATGCAGTTGGCTGTGCTATTGCAGGAACCGTAAATGTTGAAGATCCTCCGGTTGTATTAGCCACACAACCATTTGCATCTGTTACAACCAGGTTATATGTACCCGCCGGTTGATTTCCTAAGGTTGCCGAATGCGAAACAGTATCGGTTGAGCTAACACTCGTATTAATCCATGCAAAACTATATGGCGCTGTTCCTGATGTAACATTAGAAGAGCTTATGCCATGTACACCGCCATTTATTTGTCCGCATGTTGCCGTATCTTTAATTGCGCCGGCAACATTAACTGTAGGTGTCGGGTAAACAGTTAATGTAATAACAGTACCTGCATTAGGCGCACTACTTGTACATCCGCCAACAGTAGGTATAGAGTCTATTACATTAAATACATACGTTCCGGGTGTATAAGTGGCAGCAGGCGGTGTAAATGATGAGCCTATATTTACTACACTGCCATTATAATACCATACTGCCGTACTGGTACTTGAGTTTACAGTTAATGGGGTTGGAGAGCCCTGACAATATGCATTATTTGTACCGGTAGGTGCAGTAATTATTGGAGGCGGTGGAGTTGGGTTAACCGTAACTGTTATGGTTAATGCTCCGCCTGATGATGGAGAACCACTTGTACAACCGCCCGGTATTGGAATAGAATCCATAACATTATAAACATATGTACCCGCCGGTAAGTTTGCAGGTGGTGTATAAGTTGAACCTACATTTACTACTGTATTATTTAAATACCACACAGCCGTTGCCGTGCCTGAGTTAACCGACATGGTTGTTGGAGAACCCTGGCAATATGCAGTATTTGGACCCGTTGGCACCGAATAAGTTGGAGGTGGCGGAGTTGGGTTAACCGTAACTGTTATTGCAATAGATCCACCCGAACCCGGTGAACCACTGGTACAACCACCCGGTATTGGAATAGAATCAATAACATTATAAACATATGTACCCGCCGGTAAGTTTGCAGGTGGTGTATAAGTTGAACCTACATTTACTACTGTATTATTTAAATACCACACAGCCGTTGCCGTGCCTGAGTTAACAGACATGGTTGTTGGAGAATCCTGGCAATACGCAGTATTTGGACCTGTTGGCACCGAGTATGTTGGCGGCGGCGGAGTTGGGTTAACTGTAACGGTTACTGTTAACGCATTACTTGCCGAAGTATCTTTACAGCCCGTAGCCGTTGCAGAGTCTACAACGGTATAAATTGTTGTGCCGGCTGTTGTAGTACTTGCCGTATACGTATTTCCTGTAACACCGGTTGCAGTAATTGGTTGCCCAACATACCAAACAGGTACCGATGTAATAGTTCCGCTTGGTGTTACACTTAATGTTTGCGGCCCCGAACCTGCACACACATTAAATGGATTTGTTATGGTGCCTGATAATGTAGGAGGCCCCGGAGATTGATTAACTGTAACCGTAGTTGTTGCTGTTGCGTTACAACCTGTATTGCTATCGCTAACCGTTAAGCTATAAACACCTGAAGCACTTACAACCGCACTTGCCGTATTAGCTCCCGAAACAATGTTTCCACCTGTTGTAGTCCAACTATAACTAATAGTTGCACCTGTGCTCGACGTACTATCATTTAACGTAACGGTTTGTGGGGTACAAACTGTTTGTGGTACATTAATAAGTGCTGTAGGTAAAGTTGGTGAAGCTATAACAACCGAATCTATAGAAACACAAGTAGTCACAGGGTCGGTAATTGATAAATAATAAGTTCCCGGGCCGCTGCCAATTGCCGTGGTTGTATTTGTAGGCGATGTATAACTGCCACCATTAGTTGTCCAGCTATATGAACCGGCAGCAGATTGAGAGCCATCTAAGCTGATTGTGTTAGATAAGCAACTTAATCCCGACGAAATGATGGTATCTTTAGGATAAGGAATAACAATCATTGGGAAATAAAATTGCTTGCTGCAACCGCCACTGCTTATAGTTACATTATAAGCTGTAGATGCAGGCAATGTTTGAGACATTGTAGCGCCATTGCCTCCTATTGGCGACCATGTGTATG
>DATFTU010000118.1:0-8014 GCA_035261565.1 Bacteroidia bacterium | reverse complement strand
CCCGCCATACTGTGCAGGTATGCCACCTTTAATAAGCTTTACATCTTTTACCGCATCGGGGTTAAATATAGAGAAGAAACCAAACAAGTGAGAGGCATTATACACGGGGGCCTCATCAAGCAGAATTAAATTTTGGTCGATATTGCCGCCACGCACGTTAATACCCGATGCACCTTCGCCCATGGTGGTTACACCCGGCAATAATTGCACAGCACGTATAATATCAACCTCGCCCAACAGGGCAGGTATGCGGCTAATTTGTTTTATATCCAATTTAGCCACACTCATTTCGGTTGATTTTACGTTTTGGTCTTCGCGCTCAGATGATACCACCACTTCGGTAAGTTCATTAGCTGCATCGCTCAATTCAAAATTTTGAGTAAGGTTTTTGGCCGTTAAATCAATTTTTTTTATTTGGTTGTTATAGCCAATATACGATACCACAATGCTATGTGTATCGGCGCTTAACACCAGCGAGTAAAACCCATACGCATTGGTACTTACACCGTTGGTGGTGCCTTTTTCGTACACACTAACACCAATTAAAACCTCGCCGTTTTTGGCATCTTTAATATAACCGCTAACTGTGTGGGTTTGCGCATTTAAGCGTAGTAAAATAAAGAAACTAAAAATAAAAAGTAAGCGTACTTTTTTCATAAACTTTTATCCGTCAAATTTTCGTGCCAAAACTAAGGAAACTTTTTTTAGTTTCGGAGTTTCCGTATAAATATTTAACGGAACGGTAACAACTAATAGGTGAGTGGCAGAAAATAACGTTTTAATGACTATTTTCGCAGGGCTAAAAAAAACAAAATATATGCAATTTGCCGAAACCGAACTTATAATAACCGATAAACACAACGTTTACCATTTAGATATTAACGAAGAACAAATTGCCGACGATATATTGTTGGTTGGCGACCAAGGCAGGGTTGAGCAAATATCTAAAATGTTTTCAAAAATTGAGTGCAAGGTGCAACACCGCGAGTTTGTTACCCACACGGGCTGGTTTAATGGCAAGCGCATAAGCGTGGTATCAACCGGTATTGGTACCGATAATATTGATATTGTAGTTAACGAGCTTGATGCTGCCGTTAACATTGATTTAAAAACACGCATCTTAAAACCCAACATGCGCAGCTTAAATATGGTGCGCCTGGGCACATCGGGTGCGCTGCAGGCCGATATACCGGTAAACTCACTGGTGGTATCGCAATATGGTTTGGGATTGGATGGCTTGCTTAATTATTATGCCGATTACAAATCTATTAACGAAGATTTTATTAGCGACAACTTTATGAAACACACCGGCTGGACAGCTAACCTGCCTTATCCATACTGTGTTAAAGCTGATGACAGCTTGTTTAAAAAGTTTGCCAGCGGTAACCCAACAGGCATTACCGCAACTGCACCGGGCTTTTATGGACCACAGGGGCGACAAGTACGTTTAAAAGCGGCTAAGCCAAATCTTAATGAACTGCTTACCGAGTTTAATGCCAACGGTGTACGCATTACTAATTTTGAAATGGAAACATCTGCACTATACGGTTTGGGCAAATTATTAAATCATAAATGCCTAACAGTGTGTGTAATTATTGCTAACCGCGTAATAAAACAGTTTACCCCCGACTATAAAAAGAGCGTAGAGCACTTAATTACCAATAGTTTAGAGAGATTAACAGCCTGATTGTTAATATGTATTTTTTTAGCATAAATTAACCATACTTTCCCTGCTTAATTTTGTGTTGTGGGGAAACAACGTATTAATAAAAAAGAGCTTAATGCACTAATACATTTGTTGGACGATCCGGATGAAATTATTTACTCCGAGATAAAAAACAAATTTGTATCACTGGGGCCGCCTGCCATTCCTCACTTAGAGTCTGCTTGGGAAAATACGTATGATATTATTATGCAAAAACGTATTGAGCAGATTATACACCACATACAATTTAGCAAACTAAAAGCCGAGCTTGAAAACTGGGGCCATAACGAAAGCGAAGATCTACTGAAAGGCCTGTTGCTTATTTCCCATTACCAGTACCCCGACCTGAACGAAGAAAAACTGCGCAAACAGCTTAAGCAAATTACACAAGATGTTTGGCTTGATTTAAACGAAGACCTTACCGCGCTTGAAAAAATAAATGTGCTTAACCACATTTTGTTTGAGGTGCACAACTTTTCGGGCAGCAGTATAAATAATTATTACTCGCCGCAAAACTCGTTTTTTAATTGCCTGCTTGAAACCAAGCGCGGCAACCCCGTTATGCTTAGCTGCCTGTACATTATTATAGCGCAAGAGCTTAAAATACCCATTTACGGCGTTAACCTGCCCGAGCATTTTATTTGCGCCTATTTAGATGAGCATAAAAACCTGCTAAACCTATCGGGCAACGATGCCATTAAGGAGCATATTTTATTTTATATAAACCCGTACCGCAAAGGCATTGTTTTTCAGCACAGCGATATTGATGTGTTTTTAAAGCAATTAAAGTTAGAATCGCTGCCGGTATTTTATACCCCTTGCAACCATAAAGATATTATTGTGCGTGTACTGCGCAACCTGATATTCTCTTACGAAAAACTGGGCCACGCTGATAAAATTGAAGAGCTTACTTCTTTAATTGAGATTTTAAAGTAATTTTTATTAGCATTATTGAAAGTTTTCCTGCTTGTCATTTCGATCATAGGGAGAAATCTGTATTTGGGGTTTGATTGTCTGCAAATAAAGATTTCTCAGGTTCGTACACAAGCTGGCTCTTCACTAAAAATATCCACAGGATATTTTCTTCACGTTCAACCCTCTCCTTCGAAATGACAAGGGGTAAACTAAAGTCCCACCAAATAATCTGCTAAATCTAAACCTTGTTGTTGTAGGGAAGCCTGGCGATCTAACAAAGCTTATCCTTCTCTGTATAAAATCAAACTTTTTGCTAACTTAGCTTTGCTAACATATAAACGGTTAATGTAAATAAAAATACTAAAAACATGTAATGGTAAAAAAACAAAACAAAACAACTGAAACGAAAGTAAACGTTAAGGATTTTATAAACTCGTTTGTTGACAACGAGCAAAAAAAAGCCGATAGCCTGCAATTAATTAAATTAATGCAAACCTGGACGGGGTTTGAGCCCAAAATGTGGGGGTCAGGCATTATAGGGTTTGGGAGTTATCATTACAAATATACAAGTGGGCATGAGGGTGATGCTCCGCTGCTTGGTTTTTCGCCACGTAAAGCAGAAATTTCGTTATATGTATTTTCTCCAACAGAAGAGAATAAACATTTGTTATACAATTTTGGAAAATACAAAATGGGTAAAGCCTGTATTTATATAAAAAAGCTTGCCGACATTGATATTTCAGTTCTAAAAAAAATGTGTGATGCCACCATTGACTATCTAAATAAGCATCACGAATGCGCTTGCCATACTAATTAAAAGGTTAATACGTAACCTTGCCATACATTATGCTGTTGGTGCCATAATGCAAGGCACAGCTGGAAATGGTGGTTGTACCCAGGCTGTCGATAGATACATACACATTATCGCCGCTGTTTATAACGTATTGGTTAAAGTTACTTATGCTAACATAAACCTGTCCGGCACCTATATTGCTGCCATCTGATGTTGTGGTGTAAATTCCGTTATAAGGCACAGCCGGAAAACACATATAAATATCTTCGGTATTGCCATTCATGGTAACCTGGTAAGCTCCGTATGATGGGTTATTGGCACTTCCGTAAGCATATACCGAAAAAGACATTCCATTATCATGTATATAATTATTAGTTAAGGTACAGGGCGCTATAGCAGGAGGAGGAGTGCCAACAGTAAATTTTACCACATTACTTACCGCATAACCAAAGCTATTGGCTGCAAAAGCCTTAAAGTAATAGGTTGTATCATGAAAAGCATGTACATTAATATTAAAACTCATACGGCCATCTTGCAACAAAACCTGATTGCTTAAAATAGAAGCCGATGCAGAAGTGTTATATGAAACACCTGCATACTCAATATCGCTAGCACCCTTTGTAGTTATTTGCACGCTTAGCGTAACACTATCTAGGCCTTTAAGTGTAACCGATTGCAGGGTTACTTTAGGAAGTGCATCGTCAAATTTTTTCTTGCACGAGAAAAATAAAATACAAACGGTAAATAACACCGTTGCAGCTTTTAAAACGGACATAGTATTTTTCATAATTTTAATCAAAGAAATAGTTAAGCATGATAAATGGTTTCCAGTACGATTGCACACCCGTGTTGCCAAAGCCCATATTAAAACCAACACCGGCGTTTATAAGCCAGTTATCTTTTATCTGGTATGATGCGCCTGCTTTAGGGCAAATGGCAAAGCGCCAATACGTATCGTTGGTTGAGCTGGATGATATGGCACCTTCGGCATAATCATCTTCTGATATTACAATAATGGCTGCCGAGGCATCAAGCCCCACCATGGGCGAAAAATTTTTGTCGATTATTTTAAACATACCTGTAAAGCCTGCTGTGCCCATGCCGTATTTATGAATAACCTCGTAACCGGGCAATAGTTGTGTACCGCTGCCTTCTTGTATGGTATAGGTTTTAAAAGTATCTTGGGTTGGTTTAAATTTATAGTATCCCAGAAAAAAACCAAATTTTAAACGGTCGTCAATATCACCGCTTAGCATATTAAGCTCGGCACCATAACCGGGTTTTAATGAGTAAGCCGTTTGCCCCACTGGTATTAATGACCCCACTTGCAAGCCAAAGCTTTGACTATGCACGTACGTGGTTATGGATAGAAAGATAGCAATAAAAAAATAGCTCGTTTTTTTCTTCATATAATAAGTTTTAAAAACGTTAAAATAGTTAAATTTTTCAGAATAGAAACAATCGACTAAAAAGATTCTCCCGACCCTAAAGCAAGTGTTTTGGTGTTTTTGCTAAAGCCCAAATCACCACCCACGTTTATGCGTTCGTGTTTAATAAACATAATACGCAGGCCAACGCCGTAGGTATATTTTAAATCTTGCCAGTTAAAAGCCTGCAAGGTGTGCTGCACTTCGGCCACGGCGGCAAACAGCACCACGCCAAATATTTTATATACGGGTATTCTAAACTCAACCTGCTGCGCCATCATAAAATTATCGCGGTAAATGCCCGGATAGTAACCCCGCATCATAATATCGCCACCCATTAGGGCCAGTTGCCTAAAGGGCACATTGCCCCAGTTGTAATTAATAAGGGTTTGAAAACAAACCACATCGTTTTTATAAAACTTAATAAATTTCCTAAAGTCAATAGTCATATTAGTAAACGGGTACTGGCTGCCAAAGGCCTTGGCAAAAAACATGGCCGATATATCTAAATAAGTGCCTGTACGGGTATAAATAACATGGTCTCGGCTGTCGTATAAAAACAAAGGGCCTGCCCCCAGGTTTTGGCTTCCGCCTTTACCAATGGCTGATGATTCATCCAGCAAACCGCCCTTATCGTAGGTAAGGTTATAGGTTTTATTAAACTGTGCCTGCAAGCCCACAAACATATGTGGTATTACGTTGCGGGTAACGCGTTGCAGGGTGTTAAAGTAATTAAAGTAAATGGGGTCGCTGTTGTGTACATCAATATTATTACCCAAGCCATAAAAGTACTCGTTAAACTTAGACAGGTAAGTGTTGCCGCGCCAAAAATATTTCTCGTGGTCAAACAGCACTGTATTATTAAAAGTTAAGTAATACTGTTGCCTTTCGGTTACGGTTCCGTAAGTTTCGATGTTAGATGTGCGTGAGTCTGTATCGCCTTTCAGTTTAAAAAGCTGCAAATAATAAATGCCTGTATAAAACCCCGTTAACGGCGAACGCCCCAATTCGGGTGCCAGTAAAAATTTCCGTTTTTTGGTGGCCTCGGCAATTACCCGTTTAACAAACGATTTTTTTACGTGTGTGGTATCAAGGGTAATCCGTATAGTATCGTTAGGCGGGTTATCCTGTGCATGTAACTGAAAACAAGGCACTAAAAACAACCATAGCCATAGTTGTATGGCAATAAAGGCACTCTTTTTTGTAGTAATTTGGCTCAAAAACAAGTTAAAATAAGAGCTATTTTGGGCAAAAATAAGAAATACGAAGAGTAAACCTTGTTTTTTAATTTTTTGTACCTTCGCAACCTTAAAAATTGTAAAATATGGCAACCGTTACACAATCAAAAATAACCGAACTTTTAGGAGCACAGGCCGATAGTCTGTTAAACCATACTTGTAAAACCATAACTAAGGAGCATATTCACCTTCCGGGAGCCGATTTTGTTGACCGTGCCTTTGCACCCAGCAACCGCAATCCACAGGTTATGCGCAGTTTACAACAACTGTATGGCACAGGCCGTTTGGCTAACACAGGTTATATGAGCATTTTACCGGTTGACCAGGGGATTGAGCACAGTGCAGGCGCATCATTCGCGCCAAACCCTATTTATTTCGATTCAGAAAATATTGTAAAACTGGCTATAGAGGGCGGTTGCAATGCAGTAGCATCAACATACGGAGTGTTAGGTAGTGTGGCTCGTAAATACGCGCACAAAATTCCGTTTATTGTAAAAATTAATCATAACGAGTTTTTAAGCTACCCAAATAAATTTGATCAAATTATGTTTGGTACGGTTGAGGATGCCTGGAACATGGGCGCCGTTGCCGTGGGGGCAACTATTTATTTTGGTTCGCCTGAATCGGGCCGCCAGATAATTGAAGTGGCTCAGGCTTTTGAGCGTGCGCACGAGTTAGGCATGGCAACTATTTTATGGTGCTATACCCGTAACAATGCCTTTAAAAAAGATGGGGTTGATTATCATACGGCTGTAGATTTATCATCGCAGGCAAACCATTTAGGAGTTACTATACAAGCTGATATTATCAAACAAAAAATGTCGGATAAAAACGGTGGTTACATAGCCCTAAACTTTGGTAAAACACACCCTAAAGTGTACAGCGAGTTAACAACCGACCACCCAATAGATTTATGCCGTTACCAAGTGGCTAATTGCTACATGGGCCGCATCGGTTTAATTAACAGTGGTGGCGAAAGTAAAGGAGCAACTGATTTAGCCGAGGCGGTTACAACAGCCGTGGTTAACAAACGTGGTGGCGGACAAGGTTTAATATCGGGTCGTAAGGCGTTTCAAAAACCAATGAAAGAAGGTGCGGCCTTGTTAAATGCCATACAAGATGTGTATTTAGATAAATCAATTACAATAGCATAAATTATATATGCCCGTTGGCATTATAATTTATGAACTACTAATATAAAATTTTAGAAAATGAGTTGGTTTAAACGACTAAAAGAGGGGATAACGACGAACACAAAAGAGAAGAAGGAAACCCCCGAAGGCCTTTGGTACAAATGCAGCAAGTGTAAAAAAATTGCCACTATGCAAGAGCACGCGGCTAACAGTTATGTGTGCGTTAACTGTGGGCATCACGAGCGTATAAGCTCTGAGCAGTATTTCGAAATTATTTTTGATGACGGCGCTTTTACCGAATTGCAAGAAGGCCTGATTGGCGGTGATCCGCTAAACTTTGTTGACACCAAACCATATAAAGACCGTATTACCGAAAGCCGTAAAAAAACAGGACTGAATGATGCCATGCGCGCTGCCTTTGGCAAGGTACACGAGCAAGATTTAGTGGTGTGCTGTATGGATTTTAATTTCATTGGCGGCTCTATGGGCTCGGTTGTGGGCGAAAAAATTTCCCGCTCTATCGATTTCTGTTTAAAAACAAAAACACCTTTGCTTATCATTTCTAAATCGGGTGGTGCCCGTATGATGGAGGCTGCATTCTCATTAATGCAAATGGCTAAAACATCGGCTAAACTTAGTTTACTGGCTAAAGAAAAACTGGCTTACATATCGTTATTAACCGACCCAACTACAGGTGGCGTAACTGCATCATTTGCCATGCTGGGCGATATAAATATTGCCGAGCCACAGTCACTAATTGGTTTTGCAGGCCCGCGTATTGTTAAAGAAACCATTGGTAAAGA
>DATFTU010000117.1:0-6248 GCA_035261565.1 Bacteroidia bacterium | reverse complement strand
AAATACAAGCAGGCAAGCCATTAGCACATAAAACAGGGCTGTTTGCCAAAAAGGTGGTTTTACTTTAAACGTATATGATACAGGCTCGCTGCAAATATCATTATTGTTATAGGCGCGAACTTTAAATACATAATCGCCGGCAGGTAAGTTTGTATATACGGCTTCTTGTAACGATTTTGCAGGTATCCAACCGTGATCAAATCCCTCAAGTGTATATTCATACCTTATTTTATCGGGCGATGTTAAGCTCACTCCTATAAATTTAAAGGTGATATTATTTTGTTTATAGGTAAAAACATTATCTGACGGAAAAGGAGCATCCTCTAACTGAATTTTTATCCCGGTAACCTTTGTTAGTGGAGGTAAAGGATTTGGAGTTTCTTCAGCTAAATTAAAACGAACAGCGCCCATAATAGTACCAAACCATAGGTTTCCGTTTTTATCGATGCAAGCTGCATTGGGGTTACACTCCACACCTAAAAAACCTTCGTTTTTTCCATAATGGTAAAATTTATTTTGTTTTACATCAAATTTTTCAACGCCCCGGTTGTCGCCAATCCAAATGTTGTTATTATTATCAATAGTAATGGCGTAAGGCGACTCTGTTTTTAAACCTTGTTGTTTGGTATAGTTTGTAAATGTTTTACCGTTATATTTAAACAAGCCGCCGCCATAACAACCAAACCATAAGTTGCCGCTTTTGTCTTCATTAATACAAAGTATAAATTTTTGTTTAAGGCCATCTTCTTCGCCAAATTTTTTAAAGCTGGCTCCATCATATACACAAAGGTTCCCACCCAAGGCTCCAATCCATAGCAGGCCTTTGCTGTCTTTATATATGCGGTAAATATGGTTTCCGCCTAAACCATCTGTTTCAGTAAAATTTCTAAACTCATTTGTATTTGGGTTATAACGTGTAGCGCCCGCTTTGGTACCAAACCACATGTTTCCGTTTTTATCTTCGGCAATACTATACACCATTTCGCTTGCCAAACCGTCTTTTACGGTGTACGATTTAAACCTGTTGGCACCTTTTGGCAACATACTAACCCCATTAAAAGCGGTACCAAACCACATGTTGCCTTTGCTGTCCTGAAATGAAGCAAGAATTACATTTGATGTCAACCCTTCTTTTTCGGTATATCTAATAAGCTCATGATTTTCAATTTTGCCATCGCGTTCGTAGCTAAACGATGTTTTTGCCAAACCATTGTTGGTTCCCATCCATATATTATTATCACTATCAGCATATACGCTCCAAACAATGTTGTTTGGTAAATTATCAATTTCATCAAAAGTTTGCATAAAATCTCCACGGTATTGGTTTAAACCTAAATCGGTACCAATCCAAACATTGTTTTCCCTGTCCTGAAAAATAGCATTAACATTAAAATAATTTAAGCCTTGGCGTGTACTGTATGTTTTAAAAAATCCATTCCTGAGTCCTTGTGTGTTAAACAGTTTTTTGTCGTTTATAAATAACGAAACACCTCCGCCAATAGTACCAATCCAAATGTTTTTCTGATTGTCTTCGTATATGGTTTTAATAAAGGTTGATTTTAAACCCGATACTTCTGTAAATAATATCTGGTTTTTTACGATATACGATTTCCAGTCGGTTATATTGTTTTGTAAAACCACCATAGCAGCCCCTTGGTCAGCCGAGCCTATAACCAGTACATTGGTTGAAGTAACTTTAATAGCGGTAATATTTTTGCTGAACAAGCCATTTGTATTTGTAATACGGGTATATGAAGCCGGGTTTGCAACTGAATTATTCAAGTTAACCACCGTAATTCCCGAATCGGTTGCCATCCACATGTTTTTGTTTTCATCGGTGGATATATCATAAACTGTATTGCTTGATAAACCATCCTTTTTTGATAGGGCAAACATTTTTTTGCTTTCGGCATCAAAAATAAAAACACCTGCCCCCTCCGTAGCAATCCATAATTTACCTGTAAAATCTTGTGTAATGCTGCGTATGGTTTTAAGTTTGGTGTATTCTTCCAGGTTAATATTTTCTAACTGTTGTGTAGCCGCATTGTAGCGTGTAACGCCACCTGCCCAATGCCCAAACCAAATATTGCCATCTTTATCTTTAAACGAGCAGGTAATCCAATCCTCTGCAAGCCCTGTGTTTTTTGTATACGATGTCCATTGAGTACCATTGTATTTTGATAAGCCTGCAATAGTTCCAACAAAAAGGTTTCCTTCATTATCCTGCGTAATGCTTTGTGTTTGATTTTGAACCAAACCCTGGTCCATATTATAATTTATAAAACTGGTGGTTTGCGCATTTACTAAAATGCTTAGTAAAAAGGCAATAGTTATAAATATTTTTCTGCTCATACTATTGTATATTGTATTGTGCTATTTCTTTTAAATAATCTAACTCATTAATTTCTTTATCATTTTTATAATAATAGTTTAAGCCCCAGTTAAAGTTTTCTCTGCGGTAAATGGTTTTATTATTCCCAACGGAAATAGTGTATGTATAAGTTGTTTTAAAAGTACCTTTATCAACATCCGAGCTAATGCCCACAAGCCCGGCAGGTTTATAATTTTTTGGGTCGGGATATTTTTTAATAGAAGCCGATAGGGCCTCTTTTTCATTAAAAGCGGTTTGCCTTATAAGTGTAAGCATTTCTTTATTTTTAATGCCACGGTTTAAAACAACCTGCTTGTTACGCATTTTAAAATCAAATACAATCTGTTCGCTTCGTGCTTTTACTTCGGCTTCTTTTTGTAAGGTTTCAATTACCTCGTTTGCCTGTGCCTTATCTTTATTTTTGGTAAACTGCCCTTCTTTTTCTTTACGCTCATTAGTAGCTACAATTTTTAGCAAATCACTTTCGTAGGTCGACCGTATAGCTTTGTTTTGTTTTTCTTTTATACTGCGTTTTTCTTTATCAATAGTTAACTGAACTTCTTCGCTGGCCATCGATTGGTTAGATTCGTCCTCCTGCTTGGCAACCTGGTTTTTTGCTTCATTATTTTTCTTTTGAGCACGTGCCAGTTCCTCATTCTGTTTTTTTATACGCTCGGCTTCTTCTTCAGCTTTCCGTTGTGCCTCGGCTAATTGCTCCTGCCTTTCTTTCTCTTCGGCTTCACGCTTTAGTTTGGCTTCCATTTCCAGCTTTTCTTTCTCTATGGCAAGCTGTACATTTTTCTTATTTATTTCTTCAGGGTCTATTAATAGTTTTTCTAAAAAATCCTTTACATAAGGCTCATCATCCCCAAAGGTTTTTTTGCCATCGTAAACTATTTTTGTAAACGGGTTTTTTAATAGGGGGTAGTTTATAGTGGGGTTATTAAACTCAAAAAACGGAACATCGCCATCATAAATGGGGAAAATACTTTTATCAGCAGGGCATTTAGATGCATATATCATCAAATACATATCGGCGCAGCCTGTGTATGTAAAGGTT
This sequence comes from Bacteroidia bacterium, assembly GCA_035261565.1. Classification (GTDB taxonomy): domain Bacteria; phylum Bacteroidota; class Bacteroidia; order B-17B0; family Aurantibacillaceae; genus PALSA-968. The sequence continues at coordinate 2,817 of DATFTU010000117.1, read as the reverse complement.
ACTTTATAATCAACCCCAAAATCTAAAAAAAACTGAAATTTCCCGTTTTTACCCGTGGTTATATCAGTAACTTTTACACCATTTTTATAAATAGCCACTATGGCCCCTTTAATAGGCTGACGACTTTTTACGCAACGCCCTGCAAACTCTAAATAACCCTTCTCCTGCGAAAAAATACCTAATGAAATAAAACTGAAAAAAAGAAAATATAGTAGTTTCTTCATATGTTAAAATACCGATTGAAAGTAACAAATTAATATGAGTGGTACAAATGTAATTTTAACAAAAATAAAAAACCCGCGCGTCCCTACAACGGCGGGTTTTCTAAAACTAAACAAAACATATATAAAGAACGCAATACAATATTACAACCTTAACAAGGGGTTTAAAGCCCAACTTTTTAAGTGGCAGGGTTTTCTTTTTAAACGGCAGTGTTTTTTAAATAAACGGTTGTTTTAAATACCTTTTAAGGCTTCTAAAAACTCATCTTTTTTGCGGCGCGATACTTCTATCCGGGTATCATCGCTCATAATGGCAATTCCGCCATCCACCTTTAAATAACGTACCACGTGGTTAATATTTATAAGGTGGTGCCTGTGTATACGTATAAACTCTTTTGACGGTAATAACTCTTCGTACTGAAGCAGACCTGCTGTTACCAGTAGCTTTTTACCTCCCACTAAATGGAATGTAGTATAACTTCCTTCAGCCTCGCAATGTATAATATCTTTTATAAATACAATTTCGTAGGCTGTACCGGTTGGCAGGGTTATTTTTTGATAATTATCGTTGCTTTGCTTTAAGTTTTGAAGCAATTGGGCTACGTTTTCTACCGTGGTTAATTGCGATTTTTTTTGCACCAGTTTATTTACCGATGTTTTAAGTTCCTCAACATCAATTGGTTTTAAAAGGTAATCAAGGGCAGAATATTTAATAGCTTTTATGGCATATTTATCGGTTGCGGTAGTAAAAATTATATCAAATTTAATAGGCGATGTTTTTTCAAGCAAATCAAAACCTGTTCCATCCGGCATGGTAATATCTAAAAAAACCAATTCGGGTTGGTATTTTTGTATGGCGTCCAGGGCTTCTTTAACATTAGCGGCAGTGGCCACAACCTCTACGAGACTACAGTATTTATCAACCATAGTATTAAGCATTTGCCTGCTTTGTTTTTCGTCCTCAACTATTAAAGCTTTAATCATACCCTTAAATTTACAGGGCAAAATACAAAAAATTAATTATCGTTTTTTTATAAAGAATAAAAAATAAAAAGTATTTTCGCAGCCCGCTATTTTAGCAATGCCCAGTTGGCGGAATTGGTAGACGCGCTGGTCTCAAACACCAGTGGGAAACCGTGCCGGTTCGACTCCGGCACTGGGTACTTATCAAACAAACCCCTTGTTTTACAAGGGGTTTGTTCATTTATTTAGTTTCTATGCGTGAACTCATTAAAACCAACCTGTTTTTAAAGGTATTTTCTGTTTACTGATAAAGAAAACTTCTTACTATTATCAAAATCTTTATAAAATCTTTATAAAACACTTTGTAGCTTCGCTTTTAAATGAAATCTTTAAGCACAAAGCAGCAATATTTCTTTGGTACTTTTTCGGTTGCCCTGGTTTCGGTTATTTGTTTTTCGGCGCAAGCCTATGTAGGGTATAAGATAACAGCATTAGTCTTACTATTTGTAGTTTCTGTTAATGCTATGTTTTTAGACATTTTGCCTGTATTAATTGTGGCATTAATTAGTGCTTTTGTGTGGGACTTCTTTTTTATCCCACCCGTATTTACGCTACATATTAATCAACCCGAAGATATTTTTATGTTCTTGATGTACTTTATCATTGCTATGGTAAGTGCGGTATTAAATTACAAAACACGACAATGGCAAAAAATTGCACAACAAAAAGAAGAAAAAGAAAATGCTATTAAATTGTATAATACCTTGCTTAATTCTCTTTCGCATGAGCTACGCACGCCAATAGCTACTATACTTGGTACAGTCGATACATTAAAAGAAAACAAAGAAAAGCTTTCAGCTGAGAACCAAACCACTTTACTTTCTGAAATTGATACGGCAAGTATTCGTTTAAACAGGCAGGTAGAAAATTTATTAAATATGAGCCGCCTTGAGAGTGGTATGTTGAAGCCTAAAGCTGATTGGTGCGATGTGAACGAATTGATTAATTCAGTTGTTCAGAAGACGACTGCAATAAATGGTCATAAAATTATGTTTCAATCAGATGAAAAACTACCCTTATTTAAATTAGATGCAGGCTTGTTAGAACAAATCATTCACAATCTGTTGCATAATGCTATTCAATACACACCCGAAAACACTGCTATAAAAATTGAAGTTTCGCATCAGCAAAATAATTGTTTGCTTGTTGTTTCTGATAATGGACATGGCTTTCCTGAAAATGAAATACAAAATGTATTTGATAAATTTTACCGTTTACCGCATACTAAAGCGGGTGGGAGCGGGTTGGGCTTGTCAATCGTAAAAGGATTTATAGAGGCGCAAGGCGGGGCCGTTGAGCTGAAAAATAGTTTACAAGGTGGGGCGATTTTTACAATTAAAATTCCTGCTGAAACGTCCTATATTACTAATTTGAAAAATGAGTAAACCTGAAATATTAATTATAGACGATGAACCTCAAATTCGCAAACTGCTTGAAATAACGCTTGAAAGCAATGATTATAAAGTGTTGCAAGCAGAAACAGGGAAAGAAGGGATATTACTGGCTGCTAATCATCCGCCCGAATTAATTTTATTAGATATTGGCTTGCCCGATAAAAGCGGCCATGAAGTAT
>DATFTU010000116.1:0-3684 GCA_035261565.1 Bacteroidia bacterium | reverse complement strand
TTTTTTGCCGTTAAAATATAATATCCCTTCTGCCCCATAGCCAAAACCATTTACCGGGTCGGAGCTTAATTGCGGCACAGCCGTTACATAAACGTTTTCTTTTTTATGCGCAATATCCTCATCGCTTAATTTTTTTTCGCTGGCAATCGAAAAGGGCAGTTTTACCGTATCCTGCTGCGCCTTGCCATATAAAAAAGCTATCCATAACAGTATGGATAAAAATAGTTTATTCATTAGTTTAAAATTAAAAACGCGTTGCGTTAAGTAATAACACACCAGAAAATTTGTAGAAAGAACAATTAAATTGTTTTAGGCGGCTGCCAAACAGCGGACGAAATATTTTTAATTTTAATCAGTTCGGGCTTAACTACTTTATCCAGACTAAACTCAGTGGAAATAATATCCGTTAAAAGCGATACCACAACAGCTATGGAGCCACAGCAAAAACAGTTACAAAAAGGTGAGCAGGTTTCATCTTCATGCGGGTTAGCCGGTTTATCGGTAATTTCAGATTTTTGTGTACTATCCTTATCATCGCTGCAAATATCAGTGCAGGGCATAGAGCAAAGCAGTAAAATATACAGGTTAAAAAGTATACAAAAAAACAACTTCATATCCGCAAAAATACAAAATTATTGTAAGGATTTAAAAGGATGTAAGGCAGCAGCTAATGCCGTTGTGCACGAGAATTAAAAAAATAAACCCCAGGTTAAAGCAGCCGGGTTTTGATTTTTATTTTCGGTAACCTGTTTTGATTTGCCGTTTAAAACACTACTTATTTTTTGTTTATACCTGATAATAGCTGAACTGTTTTTAGGCCCTTCTGTAAATTTAGCAACGCATGTTGGGCAAAGTGTAAGGCATATTGCGTTCTCTAAACTAACGTAAAGAACATTGTCATAGTCTATTTCTCTCCAGCCATGTGGCTCAAAACAATCTGTGCAAATATCAAACGTTTTCATGGCGTAATTTTTTAAAGATGTAATTAGCTTATAACTAATTTAAACAGTAATTATTGTATATGCCAGCTTTTTAACAAAGCTTAGCAATTACATAAATCCAAATGCGTTTTACAGGATGTTTATTAGCAAAAACAAAACATTAACTATACGGTTATATATTAAAGGTGCCATAAATAAATTAACCGGCACAAAAAAAGCCCTGACTGTAACAGGGCCTTTTATTTTTTACCAGAAGTTTGTTAACGTGTAGTTAACGCAAAATAACTTTTTACTTATTTACAACAAACCACTCATTGTGTATAAGGCTAAAGTTACAAACCCTTTCTGATAAATTGCTTACATCAGTATTAGCTAATGTCTAACAATTTGCTCGGCAACAAATTTACAAGCAAAACCATCAAAATTAAATAGAGTAATTAACTCATTTACATAGTACAGTTAACCTAAAAAACAAAAAACAGTATCTTTATATATACTTATGAAATATTTTTCAGTTAATCAAAATCAAATTGCTATTAATGGCTTTACTATAATAGAAAACATATACACTGCTAATGAAGTAGAGAAAATTTTGCAAGCAATAAATCAAGCAGACACCTCGGGACAAGCTTTTAAAAAATCAGCTAATGTTTTTGCTGTGAGGCAATTTTTAAAAGAAATTCCGGCTACCAAAAACTTAATTTTTAACGATAAGCTAAATACTGTAGTCAATCAAATTTTTGGAAGTAATTACTTTGTTGTAAAGTCAATATACTTTGATAAACCAGCACAATCAAATTGGTTTGTTGCGTATCATCAGGATTTAACCATTTCGGTAAATAAAAAAGCCAGCCTTGTAAATTACGGCCCCTGGACTGTAAAACAAAACCAGTTTTCGGTACAACCTCCTTTAGATATTTTGGAAAATATTTTTACCGTCCGCATTCACCTTGACGATACTGATGAAAACAATGGTGCACTTAAAGTGATTCCAAAATCTCATGTTAAAAATATTTATCGCCCCGAAACAATTGATTGGAAAAAAGAAACAGAAACCATTTGCCAAGTAAAACGCGGAGGCATAATGATTATGAAACCATTGCTTTTACATGCCTCTAACCGAACAACTAACAACAGCAAAAGGCGTGTTATACATATCGAGTTTTCAAACAAAAACTTACCGGCAGAAATAAATTGGGCCGAAAGATTCGAAAATCAATCAAAATAAAAAAGCCCCTTTAAAGGGGCTTTACGTTGTCCGACCAGTACCACACTTATAACCCTTGTATAGCTTGGTATTACTAAAAACTATGCATCCAATCTTCAAAAAAGTAACACATTTGTACCACTTTTGGGGTAATTTTATTAATATTCTATACTTTCGCCGCAATAAATACCAATTAATGAGTAAAACATTCAATTTTTATTGTGATGAAAGTTGTCACTTAGGCCATGACAAAAGCAACTATATGTTGATTTCCTATATAAGTAGTGCATTTAATCAGGTAAAAATGCACAGCGAACATATAAGGAAAATTAAGCTAAAGCATTATTATAAGGGCGAATTAAAATGGAGCACTTTATCTAAATCACAATATCCATTTTATAATGAATTAATAGACTATTTTTTTGCAACAGACCTCCAGTTTAGAGCCATAGTTATAAATAAATCACAAATCAATAATGAAGTTAAGGGCCAAAGTGAAGACGATTTCTATAACAAAATGTATTACCAACTAATTCACAAAAAAATAAGTCAAGAAAACAATTATAACCTTTACCTTGATATAAAGGACACCCATAGCTTCGAAAAAACCAAAGAGTTAAAAGAGTATTTAAATAGAAATTTTATTGCCGTAAAAAATTGCCAAAATATCAAATCTTACGAAAGCGAATTAATGCAATTAACAGATGTAATAATGGGTGCTATTTCGTATCATCTAAGGGGGTTAAATAAAGTAATAGCTAAAAATAGAATTATAGAAAAAATCCAACAACACAGTCAGCATCCATTAAATCACTCAACTTCCTTAAATAAGGATAAGTTTAATCTTTTTTTTATTGATTTAAAGTAATATATGTCGCATAATCTTTTAGTTAAATATCCCAATCTGTTAGATATTACTATGTATGACGAAAACCGTCAAAAGGAATCTTTATTAAGGATTTTTAAAAGAGACGTTGAAGAAAACTCAAATTTTAAATTCCGGAAAAAGCAAATTTGGCCAACGAAGAAAGCCGATGGAGAGTCGTCTATGTTGACATTGTTTAAACATCTTGTTTGTTTTTCAGAAGACAGTGGCCAAGGATTCAAAAGTAGACCCGGAATAGATAATCCAAGAGCTATTAGATTGCATTGGGTTAAAGTGCATGTTGATGAAGCCAATGGAGCTGTTATAGATGTTTTTAGTTTTCCCGACAGAATATCAGGGAAAACAAGAGTGAGAACATATATATATAATAAGACTCAGAAATATGTTGTGATTGTTGAGCCTCAAAACACTGGAACTGATTATTATTTAATAACTGCATATTATCTGACTTGGGGGCTTGACCAAATAGAAAATAAAAGTAAAAAGAGATTACCCAATATTCATTAAACGCAAAGCCCGGTGTATATCTTGATACATCGGGCCTCGAAACTCCTTCCTCCTAATATGGTAGGATAAGCATGACAAATATATAACATCTTATTAACTATACAATCTGCATGCCCATCATTTAATGCGTTGATTATTAGTTA
>DATFTU010000115.1:0-5688 GCA_035261565.1 Bacteroidia bacterium | reverse complement strand
CCCATTTTCAAAATAAATTATTCTCTGACCTTGAAACGTATCATTTACGAAGTGTTCAATTGCCCACACCGTGCCATTTTCATAATAGGTAATACATTCTCCATTAAGTATTCCTTTAGTATAATTTGCTTGTTTAAATTTTTTTCCGCCTGGATAATAAAGAATTTTTTCTCCATTAAATGAGGTATCTATTTGTTGTTCTTCTATTTGAGCTTGCTGAGCATTAAAAATAGTAGTATCAGTTGATATATAATTTTCTTCCGCTTTTGGAGTGGCTCTAATAGTAGAATCCTGTTTAGCTAATTGCATTAAAGAATCCATTTTAGCTTTTTGACGTAATTCAATATCTTTTACACTAACAGTATTACCGCTATTGCCACAGGAAAAAAGAACACTAGCAATTAGGACAAAAAAGAATAAGCTAATTACTTGTTTCACCATGTTACTTGTTTTTATTTAGAGTTATTAATTAAGCTGGTTCAATAGATAAAATAATTACAACAGCATCTTTTGGTACAGTACCATGCTGTTTCAATTTGGCAATAGCTTCACTTTCAGAGCCACCATGCAGTTGTAATATGGCTCGACTTTGAGTATGATTTACACGATATTTTACATTATAGCGGTTCATGTTATGTTATTTTATACTACAAATATACAAAACTAACGATATATCGTTATACATAGGTTAGCCATTTTTTCCACTTTGGTCAAAGTGAAAAAGGAATCTTTTAATAAAAAATTTGGGATTTATATTGCTAACAAAAGAAGGCAAGCTAATTTAAGTCAAAGTAAATTAGCTTCATTAATTGGTAATAACGCTCAAAATATTTCAAGCATAGAGCGTGGGGAAGTTAGCCCGACTTTATTTTGGCTAACAAAACTTGCCAAAGCGTTTGATATATCGCTAACTCAGTTGATTGAAGAATTTGAATCTTCAAAGTAATAAGCTTACAAAAACTAAAACGCAACACATTGTGTATTACTTGTTGATAAAATAAATATCATTTTTATTAACTGGCAGTAATAATTTTGTTATATTTGCGTCATAGTTCTTTGAAAAGTGTTTTGGCGTTTATTTTTTAAATGGAGTTCATTTGATTGTCTGAAAAGACAACCCTTTATGGGTATTTTAGCGGCACAGTTAAGATTCAATACCCCCGATACATGGGATAAAAGAAAGGAAAGAGGAAAGGAGATGAATGGTAATGAAATTAATTAAGTCAATTAAAAGTTTATTCTTTAAAAGCAGAAAGTTTAAGTGAGTGTATAGAGAACATTGTTTACACATTTAAAAAATAAACTTTAATCTGGTTTTACTTGTTAGCGTTGCAATAAAGCAGAGCAACGCTGTTGTTGTTCATTAACAAAAAGTAAAATGTCTAGATTAAAACAAAACCAAAACATCGATAGAGTAATACTCAGTATTACATCTATCGTAGAGAGCCAGTGTTCTCTTTCGGAACAAGACTTAATTGTCTTGAATGAAGCATTAAAAAGACTTCAATTTTTGAAACAGAAAAAAGGTAAAACCAACGAGCAGATTCGTATTGAAATTGCTAAAGTAGTTGTGCTATTAACCAAATTTTTTGTTTGAAATGTAGTTGATGAAGATTTGATGCCAGATTAATCCGAGCACTCCTTAAATTTTTTCAATAATAATGGAAATGGATTTAGGAACAGTTATAAAAAATATTAGGAAACAAAAAGGGCAAACTCAAGGCGAGTTTGCTAAAGCGTGTGGTATTACACAAACTTATCTTTCGCAAATAGAAGGTAATTTAAAAGAACCTAACCTTTCTACATTGAAATCAATTAGTGAAAGTTTAAATATGCCTTTACCGATTTTGTTTTTTTTGTCTATGACAAAAGAAGACGTTCAACCAAATAAAAGAAAAGCGTTTGAAATAGTAAGCCCTTCTGTAAAATCACTGGTAAATGAATTCTTCACGGTTTAAAAGAAACGAGTTAAAAAAACTGTGTAATATAATTGGTACAAAACCAGTCGAAGTAAAATCTATACTAAGTAATATTGATGGGCATTACCGAGAATGGCAAGAACAAAAAATAGATAAAAAAACAGGGGACTTTAAAAGATATAAAGACGGTACAATAAAGGAACGAAGCATAAGACCGCCCAAATACCTTTTAAAGGGAATTCAAAAAGCTATTAAAAATAAAATACTTGCTCCAATTCCATTGCCACCATCTATTCATGGGGGTATAAAAAAAAGAAGTAACGTAACAAACGCCAAACCTCACCAAGGTAAAAAGTTTATATTTACTACAGACTTACAAGAATTTTATCCTAATATAAAATCAGAAAGAGTTTATAAAACATTCGTAGGGTTAAAGTTTTCATCCCACATGGCACATTGGTTAACTAATTTAACCACATGGAAATATGAACTACCCCAAGGCACACCAACTAGTACGCATATTGCAAATTTAGTTTTCTTAGACACAGATATTCAACTAATATCTCTTTGCAATGCTAACAACATAACTTATACCAGATTTGTTGATGACTTAACGTTTTCATCACAGCAAGACTTTAAGCACTTATTAAATGAAATATTATCTATAGTTACATCTGGGGGTTTTAAAATAAGTTATAGAAAAACCCAGTATAATGGTAAACAAACTGTAACAGGGATTAATATTTTTCTTAATAAGATAGATGCTCCAGAGAAAATAAAACAAAAAGCCGCTATGGAGATGGAAGCAAAATCTAAGCTCAAACCATACACTAATTACCTTAACAATATTAGAAAAACAAATAAAAAGAAGAGTTTGCCAAATAAAGGGCAATGATGTTCATTATTAAATCACTCGATTGATTTAACTTTTTCACAAATAATTCTTAGCCCAGAAATATTCACTTCCAATATTGATAAAATAATTATGAAGACAGGAATTAAAAAGACTGCAAGCCAAAAAATTATATTAACGAGCCAATTAAACCAACAAGGTATATAGGTTAAATCGTTAATGTTAATATAATACGCAAGGTAAGACATTGTTAAAAGGACTAAAAGTTGGATTAGATTTACAACTATTGTTCTTGGCTCATTACAATATCTTTCCAGTATAATTTTTACCTCTTTGTGCATTCTTATTTCATTTTTCACAACAAGTAATGCTCCACCGCTAATCAATAGTGGCTTAAAAAAATCTCGTATCTGTATATAGTCTCTTTTTATTTTTGTTTTTCCCTCTATTTTAACTGCTTCATCTGCTTTGTTCTTAATCTTTGCATAAAGTGTAAAACTATAAATCATGTATAACATCGCAGTTATAAACTCGCCAACAGAATACACTAGACCATATAGTATTATACAAGGAATGATTTCTCCCGATAAAATAAAATCTGCTAAAAATTTATAATCAAAATTTAGGGTGTATTTGTGAAAAGAATAAGAATACCAAGATGAAGAAAGTATGCCAATCAATAAATAAGAGAAAGCTCTAGTAATTTTTGAATTCTCTATCGAATCCTTTGAGGTAAGAAAATCTAATATTTTTTCAATCATCTTTTTTCATGCTTCTTACAAACTCATATTGTCCGCCAACCCATCCAAAACCGCCACCATAATCCTTGTCAAGTTTAGCAAGAAAAGTTTCAACCGCTTTTTCCGATACTAGCTTAAGTACCTGGTCATTATCTCCATTTGTAACAAACAATATTCCGTTATTTTCTGAACAATCAAATGAGCCCATTTGAGTTTTGTGCGAAATGCTCTCGTATAAACAGTAGATTTCTTCTATGTCTGTATCATCTAAATTGTCGAGCCACTCTTGAAAGTCAATAGTTGTTGTCATGTTTTATTTAATTAAAATTAATTTTTCTTTCCAATTGCTACATAAAGATACAAGATTTGATTATAATTTGCGTTATGGGTATTATTTATAATAATATACTTTTGATTTGATTTTTTTTAAAGACTCTAGAAACATAGCTGCATTTTCAATTCTTGTGGTTTTATTATAAATAGCAGACATGCTTCTGTGTTTTAATTTAGGATGCGTTATGCTTTCAATAATATTAATATTAATTTGACGTTGAACAAGGTTTGTATAAAACGATTTACGCATTACATGAGCTTCAGCTAATTCATGCAAAGGTCTATTTTCAACTATAGCTTCTGTTTGCCCATAGTACCAATGGTTACAAGTAAGTATCCTATCAAATTTTAAATGCTTGCACAGCTTTTTTATTTGCCTATTTAATACTTGATTTGTGGGAAAACTTGGAAATTTATTACTGTTTTTTTTCAGCAAGTCTTCAAGTACTTTAAGAATTGGAATACATATTTTTACCTCAGCTTTTTGTTTAGATACTTTTCTAATCTTAGTAAAAAAACCTTTAAATTTTATTTTGTTTGACTCAAAGGATTCTATATCAACTGTTTTTAGGTGTGCCATATCATCATAACGTAATCCAGTTAAACTACTTATAATAATATAATTTCTTGCATTATTAAACTCAGATGAATGTGCTGCATCAAAATTTATTACTTTTAATAATTCAGTTTCGGTTAAATATGCTTCATTAGCCCCATTTTCCGCATAAATTTTTAACCCTTTTTTATTTAAGTTAAGATTTACATTATAGCCATCCCCAACAGCTTGACGAAGAAAGAACAATAAATTTTTACAAATTCTAGCAACGTTGGTAACAGTATAACCATACTCCTTTTTTTCATCTCTTTTGTAAATTTCATTAAGAGTATTAAAAAAATCCCAGTATTTAACCTCATCGAGGTTATCGAAAGTTAGCTTACTCTTTTTTTCTTCTTCATATTTTTTTATGAGATTAGCAAGGTTTCTGTATGCTGTAACCGTTTTTGCTTTTCGGCTTGCAGTTGATGTCATCGGTAAAGTTTCGAAATACTTGCATTTGTCTTCAATATAAGATGTTAAGGTTATATCTTTTACTGTTTTTTCTTTTCTATTTAGTTTAATTAGTACTAATTCTTTTAATTCTAATGGTGATGGATTTCTAACGTATTCATTTCTAAATGTTGTAAGGCAGTTAAGGCTCGTTGTTTTTATTTTTTCAAGCGTATTATTTAAGTCATTCCCAAATTTGCTTACATATTTGCCATTAGCTTTATATACTTTATTCTTTTTATCAATATACCAGTACTTTTTATCTATACTATATTCAGTACTAATTCTTAGTGGAATATATTTTTTTGTTCCATTTATCGGATTTGATTCAACATAACCATAACTCAGGTTAAAGTAAATTAAAGACTCTCCGTTTTGGCTAGTTGTGGCTTCAAGATTAAAAAAATGCTTTGCTTGTTTCATATCTAATTTTCGTAGTAATTCACGTAGTAAATATACACAATAAATTGAAGTTTTTTGAGGTTACACGAACCTTTTTATTTTTGTATATTTGAAAAACCCCAATAAATAAAGGCATATTGAGGTTATTTAAAGTTTTTTGAAGTTATAGGGTTAAAACCCTGGTCGGACAACCTAACCCCTTATCTATAAGGGGTTTTTTTATGCACAATTATGCGCATTTATTGGGCAGTTTAATATATATACCTGTAGCCAAAGCGATACCAATTACTCGCAAATTGTGAGTAACTACTTGTATGGTTATAGCGGCACCAACCCCGACCCTGATGGAGATAACCAACTTAACCATTTTAGAAACTGGCAAACCTTTTGGGG
>DATFTU010000114.1:0-7376 GCA_035261565.1 Bacteroidia bacterium | reverse complement strand
CCATACGTTTAACTAAAGAATACAAACTGGCATCAATACCTCTATCGGTTTTTTATCACGAAAAAATTGATAATAAATTGCTGCGCTTTTGTTTTGCCAAAAAAGACGAAACTCTGGAAAAAGCTGCCGAAATTTTATGCAAACTGTAAGCTAACTAATTAGCTGAACTTCTTTAAAATTAAATTTTACTTTTTCGTTTTGTTGGGTGGTAAGCACCAGTAAGCCACTTTCTTCAACTGTAGTAATTTTAGCGGTAAATTTTTCACCTTTTGATTGATAAACTGCCCATTCATTAAACTTATACAATTGCTTAAAATAGGCCTGGCTTATTTTGCCGAGGTTATTTTGTTTTAAGGATAAGTAAAGCACCTCAAAATGCTTGCAAAAAACCTGTAACATTTCTTTTAAATCAAACTCCTTTTGGAGCAAAATACTTAACGAAGTAACCTGTTTATCTACATTAGCAAAACTTTGTTGGTTTATATTTATACCCACCCCAACAACTGAATTTTGCAGAAAATTACCCCGTAAAATATTTTCAATTAAAATACCGGCTATTTTTCTGTCATTTACCAGAATGTCATTAGGCCACTTAATTTTTATGTCATAAAGGCTTGTATTTAAAAATTCTGTCAGCATGCCAAAAACGGCTAAAGAGGTTATTTTGCTCAAATAAAACTGCTTATTTACGGTAATAAAATTAGGGTGCAAAACAAGTGAAAACGTAAGGTTTTTACCACTTTCAGCGTGCCAGGTATTACCAACCTGCCCACGGCCTTTGGTTTGGTTATGGGTAAAAACAAGGGTTCCTTCGGCAACAGGCACTTCTTTTATTAAATTAGTGGCATAAGTATTGGTGGAGTCAGTTTCATCTAACTCAAGTATGTGCTGGCCAATAAAGAGAGTATCCATGTAACGGCAAAAATAATGTTATCTTTGCATGATACGTTCAGGCGTAAAAAATAAAGTTTTGTAAAAAATTATATGGCAAAAGTCACTAAAAAAACTGCCGCTAAAAAAGCAGTAAAAAAAGCAACCGTAAAAAAGGTTGCTAAAAAGGTTTCGGTAAAAAAAACAGCCACTAAAAAAACCGCTGCTAAAAAAGTTGTCGTAAAAGTCGTAAAAAAGGCCCCCGCTAAAAAAACAATAGCAAAAAAAGCCGTTGTTAAAAAAGTTGCGGCTAAAAAAGAACAACCTAAATTAAAAATTAAAAACCCTTTGCTGGATAGCATTATAGAAGGGCTGGAAGAACGCAAAGCCAAAAACATAACTGTTTTAGATTTAAGCAACATTAAAAACAGATCGTTCGACTTTTTTGTGATTGCAGATGCCGAGTCATCTACACATGTTGATTCAATTGCCGCGTCGGTAGAAGAAACTGTAAAAAAACAATTAAACGAGCGCCCTTTCCATACAGAAGGCTGGGACAATTCAGAGTGGATTTTGTTAGATTATGTAGATATTATGGTACACGTATTTCAACAACAAACACGCGATTTTTATCGTTTAGAAGATTTGTGGGCTGATGCTGAAATAACCAGACTTAATTAAAAAAATTTATACTAAAATTATGAGCGAAAATATTCAAGAAGAACCTAAACCTGCCGAAAACAGCTCGCCTGCCAATAAGCCTGCTCCGCCTTCTTCTCAAAAAAACAATGAAGAGTTAAAAGACCAATTTGAAAAAATGCGTGAACGTTTACGCAAGGGCGGTATGCCCGCAAACAAAGGGGGTAATGGCGGCGGCGGGTTTAATTTTTACTGGATTTATGCCATTATTATCATTATTCTTATCGCAATTACTTTATTAGGTGATGGAGTTGGGTTTGGCGGTAACGCCCGAAAAATTGACGAGAACGAGTTTTACCAAACCATGCTAACAAAAGGCGACGTGGCATCCATTAATATTGTAAATGGAGGAAAAAGTATAGAAGTGCGCGTAAAACCTGACAGCTTATCGCTTTTTAGATATAGTAAATTTAAATTTACCAATCCAAAAGCAATCCAAGGCCCTCAGTTTATTATACATGGTGTTCCGGATATTAAGAGTTTTTTAGAGAATGTAACGCACATTCAACAAAAAGCAGGAATTGCTGATGATAAAATAATTCGCCCAACGGGCGAAGACCGTACGGAATGGGGTGAGTATTTTAGTTGGTTATGGCCTATTATATTAATGGTTATTGTTTGGATGTTTATTATGCGCCGTATGAATGGCGGTGCCGGTGGAGGGCAAATTTTTAACATTGGAAAAAGCAAAGCCGTGTTATTTGATAAAGACATTAATGTAAACATAACCTTTAGCGATGTTGCCGGCTTAGAGGGTGCAAAAATTGAGATTAAAGAAATTGTTGATTTTTTAAAAAACCCGAAAAAATACACTGATTTAGGTGCTAAAATACCCAAAGGCGCTTTATTAGTGGGCCCTCCGGGCACCGGTAAAACTTTACTGGCAAAAGCTGTTGCCGGCGAGGCAAAAGTTCCGTTCTTCTCGTTATCAGGTTCTGATTTTGTGGAAATGTTTGTGGGTGTGGGTGCATCACGTGTCAGAGATTTATTTCGCCAAGCAAAAGAAAAATCGCCTTGTATTATCTTTATAGATGAGATTGATGCTATTGGGCGTGCCCGAGGCAAAAATGCTTCGTTTGGCGGAAACGATGAGCGCGAAAACACATTAAACCAACTTTTAACCGAGATGGATGGTTTTGGGTCTAACAGCGGCGTAATTATTTTAGCTGCCACTAACCGTGCCGATATTTTAGATAAAGCATTAATGCGTGCAGGCCGTTTTGACAGACAAATACATGTTGACTTACCTGATTTAAATGAGCGCAGGGAGATTTTTCAGGTACATTTAAAACCTATTAAACTGGATAAAGATTTAGATATTGACTTTTTAGCAAAACAAACTCCCGGATTTAGTGGAGCTGATATTGCTAACATTTGTAATGAGGCCGCCTTAATTGCCGCACGTAACGATAAAAAGTTTGTTGAAAAACAAGACTTTTTAGATGCTGTTGACCGTATTATTGCAGGCTTAGAAAAGAAAAATAAAATTATTACTCCGCAAGAAAAACGTGTTATTGCGTTTCACGAAGCGGGGCATGCCACTGTTAGCTGGATGCTGGAACATGCATCGCCTTTGGTAAAGGTTACTATTGTACCTCGTGGCCGTTCGTTAGGAGCCGCGTGGTACTTGCCCGAAGAAAGACAGTTAAACACAATGGATCAGATTTTTGATGAAATGTGCGCTGCCCTTGGTGGACGTGCTGCCGAAGAAATTATGTTTGGTGCAGTAAGTACAGGTGCGTTAAGCGATTTAGAAAAAATTACTAAACAAGCCTTTGCATCGGTTGTATATTATGGTTTAAATGATAAAATTGGTAATGTAAGTTATTATGATAGCACAGGACAACAAGAATATCAGTTTGGTAAACCATACAGCGAACATACAGCTCAAACAATTGATGAAGAAATAAAAAAATTAATTGATAAAGCCTACATTAAAACTAAAGCACTTTTAACCGAACATAAAGTAAAACTGACTTTATTAGCTGAAAAATTATTGGAGAAAGAAGTTATTTTCCGTGATGATTTAGAGCTAATTTTTGGTAAACGCCCTTTTGATAAAGAAGAGGTGGCTGCTGCCATAAACAGTACACCAACCGAGGCTTAATGGCATTTAACGTTAAAACCTTTTATACACGCGCCACAACTGCATTGGTATTTGTGGCGTTGTTGTTGGGGTGTGTTTGGTACAATTATTTATCGTTTATCTTATTTTTTACTGTAGTTAGCTTTATAGGACTATATGAATTTTTTAAACTAAGTGAAAACTTAAACGCTTATCCAACCAAAACAGTTGGCTACGCATTAAACTTACTTGCCATAGTAATTACTATATGGTATCCTTTTATACAAATGCCAAACTATTTAAAGTTTTTACCACACCTGTTTATTGTGGTATGTTTTTGTGTATTTATTGTAGAATTGTTTAGAGAAACATCCTCTTTACAAAATGTGGCTTATCTGTTATTGTCTCTGCTTTATGTAACTGTTCCCTGTTGTATGCTAATTTTAATGGTTATGCATTTTGACTATACCGAGGTACGAAATGTTTTTCAACCCCAAAGAATTGTAGGCATGATTTTCTTTATCTGGTTAAACGATACCGGGGCTTATTTTGTAGGCAGTTTTTTTGGTAAACATAAACTTTACGAAAAAATATCGCCTAACAAAACCTGGGAAGGCACTTTGGGCGGCATAGCTTTTTGCATTGGTTTATCATTTGTGGTGGCAAACATGTTTCCGCAACTGGCACAAATACATTGGGTGGCAATTTCTATTATAGTGGCTGTTTTTGGCACCTTGGGCGATTTGGTAGAATCCATGCTTAAACGTATGGCCGGGGTTAAAGACAGCGGAAACCTTATGCCGGGACATGGCGGTGTTTTAGACAGGTTTGACAGCCTATTTTTTGCTACCCCTTTTGTTTTTTGTTACCTGGCTTTAATGGGGCAACTATAACAAACAAGTATCCATAAAACCACTTAGCCCTAAAAATTTCCGCATTTACTAAACTGTGTAAATTATAACCTACTTGTTTTTACTTTTACACTAACTATTACATATGAAAAAAACAGCAATACTATTTATTTTATCGCTTATCAGCTTTGGCGGTTTTTCTCAAAACTGGAATTTGCAACAATGCATTGATTATGCTTTAAAAAACAACCCCACTTTAAAGCAAAGCCAAATTACGAATGAGATTAATAAAGTAAATTATACCCAAAGTAAAGCAACCATTTTACCATCGGTAAACGCGGGAGGCAACCATACTTATAACATGGGACAAACTATTGACAGGTACACCAACAAATTTGCCAATAGCACCGTTTTATCGGAAAACTTTTATGCACAGGCACAAGTAACCTTGTGGAGTGGTTTACAGCAATACAACAACGTAAAGCGGAATCAATACGCACTTATGTCGAGCCAAGAGACATATGAACAGCAAAAAAACGATTTAGCACTTAATGTAGCTTCATCATTTTTACAGGTTGTTTACAGTACCGAGTTATTAAAAGTTGCCGAACAACAGGTAAACATAAGTCAGCAGCAATTAGACCGTACACAAAAATTAGTTGATGCCGGCGCAACCGCCATGAGCTCTTTTTATGATATTAAAGCGCAATTAGCTACCGACCAATATGGTTTGGTTACCGCGCAAAATAATTATAACCTTGCCTTATTGGCACTTAAACAGTTGTTGTATTTAGATTCGTTAAATACATTTTCGATTGAAAAACCCACTTTTGAATTATCGGCTGCTGATTTAGCTGCTTATCAACCTTACGATATTTATCAGACAGCTTTAAAAACACAGCACAAAATAAAAAGTGCCGAATATAATTTAATGAGTTCCGAAAAAAACCTTTCGTATGCTAAAGGAAGGATTAGTCCTTCACTATCCTTTGCAGGAACTATTGGCTCCGGTTATTCGGGACTTGATAAAACTGTTGTAAGCGAAAACATAACCGGTGTGCAAGATGTGGGGCTTTACACGCAAAGCGGCGAACATGTTTACGAACCAACTTTTAACACCGTAACCAAAAATACTCCATGGGCAACCCAGCTTGGCAACAACTTAAATAAAAGCTTAGCTTTTACATTAAGCATTCCTATTTTTAACGGTTTGTCAAATTATGCCAATATACAAACGGCAAAATTGCAAATGCTTAACAATAAATACGGGTATGATATAACCAAACAACAGCTTTACAAAACCATTGTACAAGCTTATACAGATGCCCAGGGCGCTTTAAATAAGTATACATCGGCTAAAACAGCTTATGAAACATCTATGCAATCATTTGCATATGCCGAGCAAAAATTTAATGCGGGCGCCATTAACTCTTTCGATTTTAATAACAGCAAAAACCGTACGTTGAAAACTGAAACAGATATGCTAAATGCTAAATACGACTTTATTTTTAAATTAAAGGTTTTAGATTACTACCAGGGTAAACCTTTAACGTTTTAAGTATGAAAAGATATATCTGGATTATTTTAGCGGGCTTAATAATTGTTGGAATTATAGTTGGGGTTAACGCCCTTTCGGGCAGTGATGGAATTATGGTAAGCACCGAGTTTCCTGCTATGCGTAACATAACAGAGATTGTAAGCGCCAACGGAAAAATACAACCCGAAACAGAAGTAAAAATAAGTTCGGACGTATCGGGAGAGATTGTTGAGCTTTATGTAAAAGAAGGCGACCGCGTAAAAAAAGGAACTTTGCTTTGCCGCATTAAGCCAGATATATATGAGTCGGCTTTAGAGCGTGCATCGGCAACGGTAAACAGCACCAAATCTGGCATGCAAAACAGTGTGGCACTTTTAGAGCAGGCAAAAGCAAACCTTATTAATACCGAGGCAAACTATAACCGCAATAAAAAATTATTTGAACAAGGTGTAATTTCGCAACAAGATTTTGATGCATCAAAAGCACAATACGAAAGCGGAAAAGCGCAGATTAAAGCCTTAGAAGAAAGTGTGAAAAGTGCCGAATATAACATTAATGGCGTACAAGCCTCTTTAAAAGAAGCCAGTACCAATCTGGCAAAAACATTTATATACGCCCCGGTTGATGCAACCGTTTCTAAACTAAATAAAAAACTGGGAGAACGTGTGGTTGGTACAGCCACTATGGAAGGCACTGAAATTATGCGGCTGGCCGACCTTAATGAAATGGAAGTAAACGTTGATGTAAATGAAAACGATATTATACGCGTACATAAAAACGACACCACGTTAATTGAAGTGGATGCTTATCAGGATAGAAAATTTAAAGGATTAGTTACTGAAGTGGCTAATTCAGCTAACACTACAGGAATTAATGCCGACCAGGTAACCAGTTATACGGTAAAAATAAGGATACTTCGCGAATCGTACCAGGATTTAATAACCGAAACAAACCCGGTTGTGTTTAGGCCCGGCATGAGCGCCTCGGTTGAAATACTAACCTGTAAAGTAAAAAATACTTTATCTATTCCTATACAGGCTGTAACTACACGAACCGATTCGTTACAAAAACCTGTTGGCATGGCCGTAGAAAGTAAACCGGATGATGATGAAAAAACAGAAGCTGATAAAAAAGAGACTAAAAACGAGGAAAAAAATAAAAAACCAAGGCCCTGTATTTTTGTGTTACGAGACGGAAAAGCAAAAATTGTTTTTGTAAAAACCGGCATACAGGATAATGAGTATATACAAATTACAGAGGGACTTACCACCAAAGATGAAATAATTATTGCACCTTATGGTGCCATAAGCAAACAATTGTACCACAATGCCGAAGTAAAAAAAGTAGATAAGGA
>DATFTU010000113.1:0-3795 GCA_035261565.1 Bacteroidia bacterium | reverse complement strand
CATTTTTTTACCACCATCGTTAGAGTAGTTTTTTACAAATTCAGGGAATTTTTTACCGTCTTTTTTTAGCTGAACCAATAAACTATCTGCCATTTTTTTAGCCTGTTCTTTTGTACGCTTAACCTCAGGTGCTGCGCCAGCGCCAGCATACGAAATAAGGATGTGACGCACCTTAGCAGAATCGAGCATGTTTACTTTATCTTCTAACTTAATAACCTTAATCACATTGTTCTCTTGAAAAGGACCATAAACAGCGCCTTTTTCAGCTACAAAAATTGAAGAGTCAACTTCGGGGCTAATCATGTTCTTTTTAAACAAGCCAATATCCACCAGGTTGTTTTCATTTTCTGCCTGCATTAAAGCAGAATCTTCTGATAATGTTTTTTTGTTTTTAAACTCTGTAGCAATGTCTGACATTTGAGTTTTCATATCGGCAATATCCTCAGGAGTTGCATATGCATCAAAAGCTACGTAATCAATTTTACGGGTGGTTTCAGGGTTTTGAAACAAGTATGTATGGTTGCTATAGTAATTTTGGATTTCATCATCGCTTACTTTTATAGCAGAATCAGAAACCGTACTATAACGCTTAGCTACAAAGTTTACGTTATATGCCGTGCTTTGTTTTTCGTACTCGGCTTTACCTTCAGCTTCGGTTATATATAAACCTTTTTTAAGCAAGTTGTTATATTTTTCGGCCATGCGGGTATCGTGTACAAAGTCTTCCACTTTTTTCCAGTATGCCTCTTGTTCAGGAGTCATTTGCTGTGCAAAAGCAGCCAATTTAGCTGGATCTAACGTTCCATCAGGTTTTGCAAAGTTAGGATACGCTTTGCCTGTTTGTTTATCGGTTAGCTGGCCAACTACAATTTGGTGCGGGTGCGTAACCATTAGGTCATACAACTCATCTTCGCCAACGTTTATACCAGCTTTAGCATAATTTACTTTTAATATGTTATTAGCTAAAAACTCATTCCATACCTGCTCAACAAGGCCTTGCTTGGTTTGCTCGTCAACCTTTTGTCCGTTTGCTTCGTAGTTTTGTACAGCCGAAGCTAATTTTGCCTGAAACTCATTATAATCAATGTTTTTGCCTGCAATAGTACCCACGGTACGCTCGTTGGTACCAAATAAAGACCTGCCTGAATTAAGGGCCCCTTCTAATACAAAAATAATTAGGGCAAGGGCAATAATACCAACTAACAGGCCCGTTTTGTTACGAATACTTTCTAATACGCTCATACTTATATAAAATTAAAGTCTGCAAAGATAAAAAACCACCTGAAATGCAAAAATTTAATTGAAACGCCTTTTTACGAAAAATGAATGTTAAAAGTGGTTCCTTTTTGGGTTTTGGTGTTTAAAGTGCCGCTTAGTTGCTCAATTAAAGCGTTAACCAGTTGTAGCCCCAATGTATCTAACTGCTTTATGTTGGCTGCATTGGCAAAACCAATACCGTTATCGGCCACCGTAAGGTTATATTGCTTTTTAACCTCGGTAAACGAAATATTTATAATGCCTTTGTTTTTATTTTTAAACGCATACTTAAACGCGTTAGACAATAATTCGTTAATAATAATGCCACACGGAATAGCTTTATCTATCTCAATAAATTGTTGCTGGACTTTAATTTTAAGGTTAACCGTAATATTTTTATCTACATTGTAGGTGTTGGTTATAAAAGAAACTAACTCGTTTAAATAATCGTTGATTTGGATGGTAGACAGGTTTTTTGATTTATACAATAACTCGTGTATAATGGCCATTGATTTAATGCGGCCAATGCTTTCAATATATTTTTCTTTGGTGAAAGGGTCGTTAATGCTTTGTGCCTGCAGGTTAAGTAAGCTGCTTATAATTTGAAGGTTATTTTTTACGCGGTGATGAATTTCTTTTAACAGAAATTCTTTTTCGGCAAGCGATGAATTTAATTCTTCTTCTATTTTTTTACGCTCGAGAAAAGAAGGGACTTCGATAGCATGCTTATTGTTTTTATTGGTGTTTTTTGGAAGATAAGAATCAATTTTATGGGGCGGCGCCATAATAAAAGTACAATGCTTATCGCCTTTGGCACGGCACGAAATTTCAACGGCTGTAAGCGGCATATTAAAGCTGGCCTCGGTCCAACCGCTTGAATAACCGGCGCTCATAATGCAAACAGGTGTGTCTGATTTTTTGCCTGATTTTATCCAAGAATCGGCCTCGAAAGAATACGGGTGGTGATAGGTAATAAAAAAATTTTCGTCAGGCGTTGGATGGCTCTCAGGTAAAATATCTACAAAGGCCCAGCCCGCATAAGCAAAATGTACCGGCCCGGCGGATAGTTTGCTGAGAGGATCCTTCAGTTTCATTTTTTTATGAAAACTGCGGGCATCTTCTAAACCCAACACATGCGATAAATCGAACAAAATGTTTTTACCGATACTAAGCGCCTGGTCTTCGCCCCTGTCTTTATACAACAGTTTAATATTATTTAAAAACTCGTGCGATAAAGCTGATGCGCGCACCAATATATAACGCTCGTTATTAATTTCTATCCGCCCTTCGGCCGGGTTGAATTTTAAGGAACTAAAATAATTTTTAACTAATTTTTCGGCTTTACTAAAAACAGGCTGTATGGGTTTTGGAACTTTTACAGTTGGTTTATCGGTACTTTTTTGTACAGCCTTAAGTTGCTTGTTTTCTTTTTTAAGAAAAGCAATTTCTTTTTTTAACTCTTTAATTTTATGTTGGTACAATAAATTCATAGCGCCGATAAAACACAGATAAAGCCAACTAAATTAGTGTTTTTTCAGACTAAAGCAGAAATAATTAATAATAAACTATTTTAAGCTTAATATTATTCTTCAAACAAAATAACCACTTTTCTGTTTAAGCGGGTTAAATAGTTTTGGTATTGCCAATCGGTATAGTTAGGCGTTGCATTAATACATTTTGCAAATTGCTTAACACGGTATTTTATTTCTTCCTGCAACAGATGTATAAGTTCAGTACCCTCTTCAAAACAAGAAGCATTGTCTTTTATTTTGCCATAATGTTCTTCTAAAGATTGGTCTAATACAACCTGGGGTTTTAAACCTTTTTTTAAGCAATGCAAGTATTTATCGCGCACAATAAATTCTTCATCGTGCGAGTTGATAAAGCGCTGCTTAATTTCTTCGGGCATATCATAATCGCGCTCGGTTTCATAATCCCACTCATCTTTATAACGCTGCTCTAAATACATGTGTGGCGCTACAAATACATGGTTCCAGTCAATTGGCATTTGCCATAAACCAAAACGACGTGAGTTGTTACCTAAATCAACAATTTTAAATTGTTTTTTGCCGGGCGTAATACGGCTGCCACGCCCAATCATTTGATGATATAATGTAAGCGATTTAGTAGCACGGTTAAGCATTATGGTTTCAACCTCGGGTTCATCAAAGCCATGTGTAAGAATACTTACCGAGGTAAGAATGGCATCTTTGGTATTGTGAAACCAATCTAAAATTTCGTAACGCTCTTTATCACTATACGTACTATCCAAATGTTTTACGGGATAATTTTTCTTTTTAAAAGCTTCATACACTAAACGGCTGGAAATGATACCACTATTAAAAATAAGTGTTTTTTTACCCAGCGAAACTTCTTCGTAAGCCGACACCAATTTGCTTTGCATCATAGCGTTACTATACAGCATCTCTAACGAAGCGGTGGTAAACTCGCCTGTGTAGCCAATTTTTAGAGATGATAAGTTTACATCATATGAGTATGTAACACCCTCGCACAAATAACCACTTTCAATTAAACTGG
>DATFTU010000112.1:0-6013 GCA_035261565.1 Bacteroidia bacterium | reverse complement strand
CTCTAATATTTTAGAAACAATAGGGTGCTTATCGGTTAATTTAATAAGCACATCTTCGCCCGTTGAATACTGTCCCGTTTTTGTTTTTTTAGGTTTATCAATAATTTTTAAGTACTCAAACAAAATTTCGCCCACCTGTTTAGGTGAAGATATATTAAACGGGGTACCCGCTAAAGCCTGTATTTCAGCATCAATTTTTACAATATCTTTTTCTAATTCTGCAGAATAATCAGTTAGTACTTTAGCATCAATTTTTACTCCCTCATATTCCATATCAGATAATACGTGTACTAACGGAACCTCAACATCGGCAAATAATTTATCCAGCTTATTAGCCTGTAATTGTGGGGCAAAAACATCTTTTAATTGAAGGGTTATGTCAGCATCTTCAGCCGCATATTCTTTAATAGCTTCTATAGCCACATCGCGCATACTGCCTTGATTTTTACCTTTTTTACCAATTAAAGTCTCAATACTTATGGGCGAGTAATTCAAATAAGTTTCAGCTAATAAATCCATCCCATGACGCATATCGGCATTAATCAAAAAATGCGCAATCATGGTATCAAATAACTTGTTTTTAATTTCTACGCTATAGTTTTTTAAAACTTGTAAGTCGTATTTAATGTTTTGCCCTATGAGGGTTTTGTTTTCATCAGCAAACAATGGAATGAACTCGTTGATAATTTGTTGAGCTTCGGCCTGCTCTTTCGGGAATGGTACATAATAAGCCTCAAAAGGCTTTACCGCAAAAGACAAACCAACAATCTCTGCCTCAAATGTATTAAGTGCTGTAGTTTCACTATCAAAACAAAACTCGGTTGATTGGTTTAATAATTTAATTAAATCAGTTCTTTTTTCTTTTGTATCAACTACAAAGTATTGATGTGGTGTATCGGCAGCCGTTTTAAATATTTTAGGCTCTCCGGTTTCTTCTTCTGTTATTACGTTTTCTGTTTCAATTTCAAACAAACTTGCCTGGGCTGTATTTACTTTTTTTGAAGCAGCAGGTATTTTATTATTAGTCTCGCCTTCTTTACTTTCTTGCTGATTAGTACTTGAAGAAACATCTTCACCCAATACTTTTTGTGCAATAGCCCTAAACTCAAGTTCTTTGAACAAATCTCTTAGTACATCCCTATTAATTTCTTTACGGCCTAAGTTTTCATCATGCAGTTCAATAGGTATATCAAGCGTTATAGTAGCAAGGCGTTTAGATAATAAGGCCTTGTCTTTATTTAATTCTACTTTTTCTTTCAGCTTGCCTTTTAGTTTATCAGTGTTCAGGTATAAATTTTCTATCGAATCAAAATCTTTTATCAGTTGCATGGCGGTCTTTTCTCCCACTCCGGGTATACCCGGTATGTTATCGGCCGTATCGCCCATTAAACCCAGTATATCTATAAGCTGGCCTACATTTTTAATTTGCCATTTTTCGCAAATTTCTTTTACACCTAATATTTCGGCACCATTGCCCAGGCGCGCCGGCTTGTATATAAATGTATTTTCATCAACCAATTGTCCGTAATCTTTATCGGGTGTCATCATATAGGTTGTAAAGCCTTTCTTTTCAGCCTGCATAGCTAAGGAACCTATTACATCATCGGCCTCAAATCCCTGAAATGATAAGGCAGGAATATTAAAACCTTCCAGCAATTTAAAAATATAGGGGATAGATTTTTTTAAATCGTCGGGCATCTCTTCGCGATGCGCCTTATACTCTTCAAATTCTATATGACGGTGTGTAGGGCCCGATAAATCAAACACTACAGCTAAGTGTGTAGGTTTTTCTTTATTTAAAACTTCTAATAAGGTATTGGTAAAACCAAATATGGCCGATGTGTTTAAACCTTGTGAATTAATACGCGGGTTGCTGCTAAATGCAAAAAAAGCACGGTATATAAGCGCATAAGCATCTAACAGAAAAAGTTTTTTGGGCACGTCTTTTGTAATCATGCGTAAATGTAAAAAGCAAATGCAAACAGGCAATAAACAATTAAGTGTAAGTTCTTTTTAATTGCTAACAAAAATAGTTGTTTCATAAAAAAATGCAATATTTGTAGCTTATGTGCGTTAATTAGCCTTTGCGAACCAATTTTATTAAAATAGTATTCGTTTTTTGTGTAGGTATTTTTTCTACGCTTTATGCGCAAACAGCAACTGTTAGTGGTAAAGTGGTTGATGAAGAAAACAATGCCATACAAGATGTACAGGTTATTACGGCAGATGGGCACACAGCCCCTGTTTTTACAGATGCTGAGGGAAAATACCAAATTACAATACCTGCTGATAAAGAAGTTGAATTAGATTTTATTAATTTAAGCTATAAAATAAGCAGTCATAAAATTACTGCCAAGCCTAACGAAAAAATAATCATTAACCCCAAGCTTATTTTTAAAAATACATTTACTGATTTTACCGTAGTTGGCGAAAACCGTAAACAAGATATGGTTTACATACAACCTAAGGATTACTATAAACTGGCCGGCCCCACACCCGATATTAGTAAAATAATATTATCGCAAGGCTTGGGAGTGCAAAGCAGTAATGAGTTAAGCTCTACATACTCCGTGCGGGGCGGTAGTTTTGATGAAAATTTAGTGTATGTAAATGATGTTGAAGTTTTTCGCCCGTTTTTAGCCAGTACAGGGCAGCAAGTAGGCTTAAGTTTCCCTAACCCCGATATGGTATCAAGCGTTAATTTTTCGTCGGGTGGATTTGAAGCAAAGTATGGCGATAAAATGTCGTCGGTATTAGATGTTCAATACCGCAAGCCAAGAGAGTTTGCAGCATCTGTAGCGGGTGGTTTATTAGGCGGTAGTGTTAGTGTAGAAGATGTTACAAAAAACAAACTTTTTTCGTGGCAAATTGGCGCCCGTTACCGTAATACCCAATATGTGCTAAAGTCGTTAGACACTAAGGGCGAATACAAGCCGAGTTTTTATGATGTACAGGCGCATCTTACATTTGATATTTCGCCCAAATTTATGGTGGAGTGTTTAGCTATGATATCTGA
Source organism: Bacteroidia bacterium (assembly GCA_035261565.1). Lineage (GTDB taxonomy): Bacteria > Bacteroidota > Bacteroidia > B-17B0 > Aurantibacillaceae > PALSA-968. Next base: position 2,997 of record DATFTU010000112.1, on the reverse strand, counting down.
TAATAAATATTTGGTAGTACCTACTGACAGGCAGACAACATTTGGAACCTTTCAGGATGCACTAAACTTTACCGTTTATTTTGACGGGCAGGAGATTAGTGATTATAAAACTTATTTCAGTTCTTTATCTGCCACTTATAAACCTACAGACAGCCTTACACTCAAATTTATTACTTCAGCTTATCGCGATAACGAGGACCAAACTTTTACCATACAAGGGCAGTATTACATTAATCAATTAAACAATGATTTTGGCAGTTCAAATTTTGGTGGGGCTGCTTATAATTTAGGAATTGGTACTTATATAAATAACGGACGAGATTATTTAAATGCCACTATTTTAAATACCGAGCATAAAGGTAAGTTTTTAAAGCGTCATCAAACATTTTTGTGGGGAGCACGTTTGCAAGAAGAAATTATTAATAATAAAATGAGCGAATGGAATTATTTAGATTCTGCCGGGTATAGCGTTCCGCAAGGCAACCCGCAAACGGTTGATTTGCCCTACGTATTAAAATCACAAATTAATTTGAATACCGTACGTGGTATGGCCTATGGCGAATATATTTTAGATAAGCAGTTTAAAGATACATCAACCATGACTATTACCGGCGGGGTACGTAGTAATTACTGGACATATAATAACCAAAATGTAATCAGTCCGCGTGTTACGTTAGCTTATACCCCCCACTGGAAACGAGACTGGGTGTTTCGTGCATCGTATGGGTATTATTACCAGCCACCTTTGTTTAGAGAGATGCTTAACCTGCAAGGGCAAATTAATCCTAATATAAAAGCACAGGAGTCTATACACTATGTGTTATCAAGCGACGTAAACTTTAAAATGTGGAACCGCCCGTTTAAATTTATGGGTGCCTTATATTATAAACAACTAAAAAACATTATTCCGTATGATGTGGATAATGTACTTATACGTTACTATGGTACAAATAACTCAACAGGTTATGCTACCGGTATTGATTTGCGATTAAATGGCGAGTTTATTAAAACTGTAGAATCGTGGGTTAGTATGAGTGTTATGCACACAGCCGAAAAAATAGCCGGTTTAGGTTCATACTCATATACCGACCAATTTGGCCAGCCTTTTTACCCAGGCATTTCGGTAACACAAAAAAAAGACAGTGTGTTTAACCCCAAAGGGTATATACCTCGCCCAACCGACCAATTAGTGACTTTTAATATGTTTTTTCAAGACCATTTACCCAAAGTGCCATCTGCCAAAATGAGCCTTAATTTTATTTACGGAACCGGCTTGCCGGTTACTATTTTAGGTAAAAAATGGCTAATGAGTGATAAATTCAGGTACCCGGCTTACCGCCGCGTAGATATTGGTTTTTCATACCAATTAATAAAAGAGAGCAAGCCATTGCCTAAAAAAAATGTATTCCATTACATAAAATCGTCGTGGGTTAGTTTAGAGGTTTGGAATTTACTTGGGGTAAACAATACCGTATCATACACTTGGATAACTTCAGCAACCGGCCAGCAATATGGGGTACCTAATTACCTGACCGGCAGACAGCTTAACATTAAGCTACAGATGAAATTTTGATAATTCAAGATTAAATGCTATTTTTAGGCGACGAAAAGCGCTTAAAATTATGTCTGCACAGGAAGAAATGTCGAATAGGGTTGATTTAGGCTTTGTATCTATTCATTTGGTAAAAGCTAATATTGTATGTGTTGATTGTATTTTAGAAGAATCAATTAGCGTAGAAAGAGGTATTAAAATTATTGAAACTATACGGTCTTTAGTTGGAAATGAGCCTCATGGCATTATTATAAATGCAGCTACATTATACACCCCATCTAAAGAGTTTTTTAAGTTTATACTTAGCCAGCGCAGCCCCGAAAAAGATAAGCTTATGGCGCGTGCCATTGTAACTACAAACCCGGCAGCCCGTTTAGATGGGAAAAACTTCATAAATTTTTTCAAGCCAATTACTCCTACTAAGTTATTTTCTACTATTGATGAGGCTGTTAAGTGGATTGAGCCTCATTTAGGCCATGCGATTAAATAATATGTTTTTAACGCGTTTTATGCCAATATTTTTTAAATTGCGGGTTGATTTAACTAATTGTAATATATGAGTGAACGAATACTCCGTGCCTTAATGCAGCTTTTTGCTATCATAGCAAAAGTTGATGGCGTAACAAATACAGGCAGAAACATTGTACAATTATTTTTAAAACAACAGTTAAACCAGGAATTAGTTGACCAATATTTAGCCGTATTTGACGAATTTTTAGAATCTCATCATCAAGTTGCCAAAAAAAAGGACGGCTCGGCTAAGCGTACTTCCTTAAACTCCGTTAAAGTTTTAAAAATATGTACCGAGATTAACAAAGAACTTGAACAAAATCAGAAAATAGTGGTGCTTATACGTTTGCTTGAGTTTATACACTCATCAAACGAAATATCAGAACAAGAAAACGAATTTGTTACTACAGTTGCCGAAACATTTAACATTGCTACGGAAGAGTTTAATAACCTGAAGTTTTTTATAGAAGGCAGGCAAGCCGATATTAACGCACATGAACTGTTAGTAATAAATGATAAGGAGCAAAATACAAAAGCTTTTAAACATATTTGGTGCGACCAGTTTAACGAGGGCATAGAAGTATGGGTTATATCTATACCCAGTGTGGGCATGTATGCCCTTAAACTGGTGGGTAACCAGGAGTTAGTGTTAAATGGCCAAGCCCTTACACCTAACAAAGTTTATATTTTAACTCCTGGTTCATCGTTACGTAGCGCTAAGGTTAAACCTATTTATTATTCGGATATTATCAGCAAGTTTTTAGCTGATAAATCAAGCACTGTTGTTTCTTTTCAGGCAATTGATTTAGAATATAAATTTCCGGGCGGAAAACTTGGTTTACGAGGCATTAACATTAACGAAGAAAGCGGAAAGCTTATTGGTATAATGGGAGGCTCGGGTGCCGGTAAATCAACCTTGTTAAATGTTTTAAACA
>DATFTU010000111.1:0-2309 GCA_035261565.1 Bacteroidia bacterium | reverse complement strand
GTATAGATTTAGGCTTGGGCCGTGCACCCGGCACCGACCAACTAACCGCTGCTGCTCTTCGCCGCGACCAACGCGCTGCTATAGATTTTACACAAAACATACAGGAACTTCAACAATATTTATCTGCCTCAAATAAAACCGGAGCCGTACGTGCCATACCTGGCGAGGGTTTAAATATTCCCATCTGGATACTGGGTTCAAGCACCGATAGTGCATATGTGGCAGCTGCTTTAGGTTTGCCGTATGCCTTTGCCAGTCATTTTGCACCGGCACAATTACATCAGGCATTGGCAATTTACCATCAAAACTTTCGCCCGTCGGCTGCTTTAAAAAAGCCATATACATTAGCTTGTGTGGGTGCTATTGCTGCCGATACAGATGCCGAGGCACAAAAGCTGGCAACATCTTTTAAAAGGCTTTACCTGGGCATTATTACCGGCCAACGGGAAAAAATGCGGCCGCCTGTTGAACTTAGTGAGTGGCACATAGACCCCATGGCAGAAGCAGCCCTGCAGCAAATGATTAAGTATTCGTTTATTGGCTCACCTGAAAAAGTACAAAAGGGCCTGCAACAATTTTTAGATGAAACACAGGTTGATGAACTTATGATAACCACCCCTGTTTATGAACATTCGGCACGATTACATTCGTATAAAATTATAAGCAAATTTAAAAATTAATGGTCTGTTAAATATTTTAAGATTTGTACAAAAAAATCTACAAAGCAAGCTGTGTGTTGCCAATTGTTAAAAGTAATTTTCTATAATAAAGCCGTAGGTCATAAGTAAGTTATAGGTTTGTGTACGGCTCATTTTATTGTAACTAAATACGGCTGTAAGACTTAGCCATTTTTTTAGTTTAAGAGCAGCACTTACATCTGATCGTATTATGTAATCGTTTTTGTATTGTAACGAGTTTTGTAAAAAACCATTTCCACTAAATGTTAATCGGTCTTTTATAACCCATTTAATAAAAAGGCGTAATGAATTTCTCGGTGTTCCATAAACATCTCGTGTATTGTTTGCTAAAATAAGATCACTATAATCATACAATATTCCATCGCTTATATTTATTGTAAGCAAAGCTTTGTCAACTATATTATAAGCCACTCCGGCACCAGCCTGCAATTGGTTATTTATTTTTAACGAATAAATAGAGTTGTAATTAAGTAAACCCCAATAATAAAAATGCGGAAATGTTTTACGTAAATCTACATCAAACGATGTCGAAAAATCGTTATTGGTAAGCTCTTTATTCTGCTCGCCATATAACCATTTATTAGTGGAGTTTAAAGTTACATCTTTCTTTTTTGTACTAAATTTAAATAAGTTATTATATAAGTACGAACTGTTAATATTGGTTTTATTATATGTGCCGGTAGATGTGCAGTTAATATAATATGTAGAATCAGAATGTTGTGCAAATACAGATATACACTGTATAAAAACAAATATGGTTATTGTATATCTCATATAGTAAAAAGAAAAGACCACAATTATCCGGAATAGGTATAACCTGCTTTATCAAGTTTCTCAAATACAGCAAATATTATTTCTGATTTTGTATTTGATTTTGAGCCTTTAAATTTTTCTTTATCAAACCAAAATATAATTAGCAATTTAACTTTATCATCATCCAAAGAATCAATAATTACTTTTGTTTTTTTTGTAGGGTTGTGCATCACAAACTCAAAGGAGTTTATGGTATCAGAAATTATTTTAACCGCTTTTTGGGCGTTCTTGGTTTCTATATTTATAGAAAATTCTTGTTTTAAATTGTTCTCATTATTCTGGTATTTTATCAAAGGGCTGTTTAAAATAAGCGAATTAGGAATATAAATTATTTTCTCGTTATCAGCTTCAACGGTTGTTTGTCTCATAGTCATATCTTTTACAACTCCCTTAACACCACTACACTCAATATAACTCCCTAAATGATAAGGCCTGCTAAATGCTAATAGTATTCCGGATAAAAAGTTTTCGCCAATATCTTTAAGCGCAAAGCCAACAATAAAAGTAGTTAGCCCCGCTCCTGCCAAAATTTTATTCGAAATAGTGCCTAAGCCCAATACACCTAAGGCAAGCACCGCTCCCAAAATAAATATTATTGACCAAACTATTTTGCTTATAAAATTGGCAATTAATGTATCCTTACTACGCTTTAAAGCATATTTTGAGACAATTTTTGAAAAAAAGTTAGCAATAAAGAAAGTTAGTATAAAACAAAAAATACCTCCTAAAAGTGCAGGCAAATAGTCTAAAAATGTAGTAAATGAAAGATGAAAATTTGAAAAAAAATTACCCATAACA
>DATFTU010000110.1:0-3530 GCA_035261565.1 Bacteroidia bacterium | reverse complement strand
AAGTTGTTTTCATATACCGAAAATACGATTAAAATTTCAGGTAAAATTTTAACCTGCCGGTTTTAACAATTAAGTGGTTTGGTTTTACCATTTGTTAGGCATGGCATCAAAAATTTTATATTTGTGGCCTGATAAAATTTATATGAAATTTAATAGAATTGTTTTTGCATTGCTTGTAATGGTTTTGTTTTTTGCGGCCTGCAACCCTAAAGAAAAAATTGATGAGTATAATAAAGCCGCGGCGGCGAAAATTATGAAACATGATTACAAAGGCGCAATAGATGATTTAAATAAAATACTGGAATTAAACCCAAATGATACCGCGGCTTATTTTAACCGGGGCTTAACCAAATTAAATGCCGAAGATTATAAAGGCGCTATTGAAGATTATAACACAGCGCTTAAACTAAAACCAAAAGAAAGCCAGGCTTATGTTGACAGAGGTAATGCAAAAAGCAGGTTAAATGATTTTAAAGGCGCTATAGATGATTTTAGTAAGGCATTTGAGCTTAACTCTACTAACTCGGAGGCTGTGCTAAGCCGCGCTATTTGCAAACAAAACTTGGGCGACTTAACTGCCGCCTGTGCAGATTATAAAACAGCTGTTGATATGGGGCATCCAAAAGCTGCTGAGCTGCTTGCAGCTAATTGTAAATAAATTTAGCTCATTAGTTGTCGTTTGGCAAAGCAATTAATTTACCATCGTAAATAGGTTTACCGTCATTTATAATACGATAAATATAAGTGCCTGGCGCTATTTGTTTAGTGCTTATTGTTTCGGCAATTTGTTTTTTGTTGCTAACAGGTAAGTCATACTCGGCTACTTTATTTGCCATTATATCAAATAACTGTATGCTGCATTTTTTTAGGTTGGCTGTTTTAGTAGTAAGGTTTACGGTAAGATTATCTTTAAACGGATTCGGAAATATATTTACATCAACCTGTTTTTGAGGCATATTATTGATATCGGTTGTAGTGAAAAAATTTATTTTAAGTATTGGGTGAATTTCTAAATTGTTGGGTGCTGCTCCTGTTTGTCCGTGTGGCGGGTCTACAAAAGCTACACCATAAACCTGCACAGGCGGAATGTTTACACTGCTATATGAACCAGAACCAATATAAGTGTCTACAAAATTACGCGCGGCTGTGTATTGACTAACGTAATTTGATGTCGCTGCTGCTGAGCATACAGGATCGGGTATCTCGCCAATTAAGGTGTGTGTGCCATCACTTAAAACCAAATGGTAATCATTATCAGTTTCGGCCTTTTTTACAGTTACGCTACAGGTAAATGTATAAGTTTTGTCTTCAACACCTGCTTGCCTAGGCATGGTAGAACTTGGTGTTGGTGTAGTAATATTTACTAACGCGTTTACATTGGTAGCAAGTGGTGTAAAATTAATGGTGTTAACAGCAGCATCTACTAAAACTTTTTCCGACCACCGTTCGGTACCACCGCACATAATTTGTTCAACTTCTCCTTCTTCATCTTCCTCTTTAGCCATGCGGTTGTTTTGCGCATTAAGCAAATTGGCAAAAAATAAGGTCGTTAGTAAAAATAAATGAACACACGTAAAGGATAATTTTATTTTTTTCATACGTAAAATGTTTATGTGTTATATTGTATTTACTAAATACTTACTAAAGGCCTACGCCATGAATGTTTAGTAAAAAAACAATTTACAATTACATTCTGTGTAGATTTTGTTTTTTTGACTTAAAACAAATAAAATATGCGGAAAAATAGATGAGTTAAATTAATTGAACGGTATATTTATTTTTTTGGAAGTTGAAATCAAAAAATAAATTATTCTTTTTCTTTATCGGGGTAAAGTAAAAAGGGTTCCCAATTACTATTTGCGTTACTGCGTACGGATGCCACACCGGGGGGCATTTCGAAAAGCTCTTTAAGAGAGGCATCAAGTTGGGTAATATTTTCTACAGGCATAACTTTTATTTGAGTTATTTTATGCCCAATTGGACGGCAGGTAAATTTCCATACCCCATCATTATCATGCGCTACATAAAGCACAGGACGCTGTAAACTAAGCACATGACTGCATGCCAAGCAGGTTGTTATATCCGGCTTGCGTGTTTTGCGTGTAGTTTTTGTGCCCAAGCGTTTCGTCTGTTTTAGTTCAGTCCAAAATTACGTACCAAGTTGTTTATTTTTTTAAAAATTAACAAGCTACACGGGTGAATTAACTATTTTTAAGGGTGAACGAGGGAGAGATGTTGAATTATAAATTTTAAAAACTAAAATAGTAACAGTAAAATTTATTTTTTAATCCATCATAAAAAAATAACTATACAAATTATCTTTCTTTTCTAATTGCATGAGAAAAATTGCAGGATAAAGAGATACATTTTATCATTTAATACCAAAAATTATACGGCACATGTAAAACAAAAAGGCCCCGCAAAACTTTGCGAGGCCTTTTTGGGTTAAACTAAAAAATACTTATTTTACTATTACCAGTTTTTTGGTTAGTGTGCCTGTGGCAGTGGTTATGTTCAGGCTATATACACCTGCGTTAAGGTTGCTAATATCTATATTGGTTTTATCGGCAATAAATTGGTTAAGCACCAGCTTGCCGTTTACATCAAACATAAACAACATAGCTTTTTGCTGGCTTGTTTGAGTTTCGATAGTAAAGTTGTTTTGTGCCGGGTTTGGATAAATGCTAACCTCAGCTATATTGGTTATTTTGTTTATACCCATGCAATTATTTACAATTACGGTTAAGGTATCCATGTTTTTGCAGCCATTAGCACCGGTACCTGCAACGGTATAGGTTTGTGTAACGGTTGGTGTAAAGGCAACTCCGTCGGTTACGCCGCTTGTCCAGGTATAAGTTGTTGCGCCGCTGCCGGTTAATGTAACCGATGAACCTGCGCATACCGTTGTTTGTGTGGCGTTTGCTGTAACTGTTGGACGAGGAAGTACGTTAACGGTAACAGAATCGGTACCCATGCAACCATTAACATCGGCACCGGTTACCACATAGGTTTGTGTAGCCGTTGGTGCAAAAGCCACTCCGTTGGTTACACCGTTAGTCCAGCTATAAGTACTTGCGCCGCTTCCGGTTAATGTGGTTGAAGCACCTGTACACACATTGGTTTTAGTTGCGTTTGCCACTACAGTTGGCAATGCATTAACTACTACAGTTGTTTTTACAGTATCGCTACATGCGCCGCCACCTGTACCTGTTGCCACTAATACATATGTAGTTGTAAGGGTTGGCGTATCGGTTGTTGTAACAGTAGTTGAACCGGTACTCCATGAATATGTACCCACAGTAACCGTACCTGTTGGTGTTGCCGTTAATGTTGCCGTTTGCCCCGCGCATACAGATGCAGGTGCACTTACAGTAACAGTTGGTACCGTTTTAATTGGTATGGTGCGGGTTTTAGTGCCAACGCAACCAAAGGCATCGGTACCGGTTACGGTATACGTTGTTGTTACAGTTGGTGTAATAATAATTGGGTTGGTGGTTGAGCCATCGTTTGTCCAGGTATAAGTTGTTGCG
>DATFTU010000109.1:0-2214 GCA_035261565.1 Bacteroidia bacterium | reverse complement strand
TTAGCAGATGAATTAGCTGTTTTTAATTTTGGGATAATAAAGTATCTCGATTTTTTTTCTGATTTATACTTAACCAGTAAATTAGTAAGTTTGTTTTCGGTAACTGCTATATTATAATCTGTATTTAAAACAGTATTAATTATATAGCTTTTAGTTAGCAATATTTTTTTTGTACTGTTTAAATAAAAATAGGCCGAATCGTTGGGGTATGTACTTGGGCTAAACAAGTAAACATTGTTTTTGTTTGCCTGTTGTTTATTTGCTTTTAAAAAATTAGTACCTGCAAAATACACGTTAATAGTCAATGTCCCCATTGAATCTTTTTCAAAATAATCTTGCAAACAAAATGAGTTTGCTCCCATTTTTTTGGCTACTTCTTCAAACTTAACAGCCCATCGTACCACGTTGCCGGTATAATGATTGAGTTTGCCATTAATACGTAAAGTGGCAATGTACTTAAGTTTTGAGGTATCGTTAACATTTTCGATATACTCCATGCTTTTTACAACATAATTATGCTCAAAGCCCGATTTATTTAGTATTTCTACTTTTTGTCCGTAAAAAAAATTAACACTTAACAGGCAAAACAGCCAAAGATTTCTTATCATACATTTTAGTGGTAAACAAATATACTAAAACCCTTTATTTTTCGTTGCCAGGGCTAATAATTAGGGTTAGTTTTTCTTTGTCAAATACGTATATTCGCAGTTCAAAATTATGAGTACAACAATAGCTAAAAAAATACAAATGGTTGACCTTAAAGGTCAGTACCAAAAAATTAAACCCGAAGTTGATAATGCCATACAAGAGGTAATTAATAGTACCGCTTTTATAAATGGCCCGGCTGTAAAAGATTTTCAGGCAGATTTAGAGAAATACCTGCATGTAAAAAATGTTATACCATGTGCCAATGGTACCGATGCCCTGCAAATTGCCATGATGGGCTTAGGCCTAAAGCCCGGTGATGAAGTTATAACCGCCAGTTTTACTTATGTTGCCACAGCTGAGGTTATTGGCCTATTAGGTCTTACCCCTGTTTTAGTAGAAGTGCACCCCGATACTTTTTGCATTAATGTAGCCGCTATTGAAAAAGCCATTACCCCAAAAACCAAAGCTATTGTAGCTGTGCATTTATATGGACAATGTGCCGATATGGAACCCATTTTAGCTTTGGCAAAAAAACATAACCTTTTTGTAATAGAAGATGTTGCCCAGGCCATTGGTGCAGAATATACTTTTGCTAATGGAACAAAACATAAAGCCGGTACTATGGGTGATGTTGGATGCACATCATTTTTTCCGAGTAAAAACTTAGGTTGCTATGGCGATGGCGGCGCCATGTATACCAATAACGATGAGTTGGCTAAAAAACTAAAAATGATTGCTCACCATGGGCAAAGCGTTCAATACGTGCATGATGTTATAGGAGTTAACTCGCGTTTAGATAGTATACAAGCAGCCATTTTAAAAGTAAAATTAAAGCATTTAGATGACTATGCGACAGCCCGTAACAAGGCTGCAGCTTATTATGATAAAGCTTTTGGCAACCATCCAAAAATTAAAATTCCAGTACGTGCAAAAAACTCAACGCATGTGTTTCATCAGTACACGTTACAATTAATAGGTGTTGATAGAAACAAAATTAAAGAGCAATTAGCGGCTAAAGATATACCGAGCATGATATACTACCCTATTCCGGTTCATAAACAAAAAGCATACCAAAGCAGTTCGCATGCCAATTTAGCCATAACCGAGCAGTTAACTCCTTCAGTACTATCATTACCCATGCATACCGAATTAGACGAAGAAACATTACATTATATTTCATCTTCTTTATTAGAATTACTAAACGCTTAATACCCATGATAGACGATATTAAACTAAACGATATGTTTTTAGAAGCTGATAGCCTTATTAGCAAAGGGCAAATTGGCGAAGCACAGCGTTTATTAGAAGCCATTATAGCCGAAGACCCCAGTTTTGGCCGTGCCCATAACCACTTAGGGTGGATATATGAAACCAAACTACGCGATTATGAAAACGCTGAAAGGCATTACCGTATGGCGCAAACATTTACCCCGCATTATTGCCCTGTTTATTATAATTATTCGGCGGTTTTATCAACTCAAAAACGTTGGGCAGATTTAGAGAATTTATTAAACGATGCGCTTAAAGTACCCGAAATAAATTTAGCCACCATACATAACGAGTTCG
>DATFTU010000108.1:0-3648 GCA_035261565.1 Bacteroidia bacterium | reverse complement strand
TTCAAAAATAAATGGCTCTAAAATTACACAAGCAGTATCTTCATCAATAGAATTAATTACCGATTGGATATTGTTATAATCAAACGTATTAGTAAGTTCTTTCACATCTTGCGGTATTCCTTTATCGCGGCTGGTTATGCCAATATACCAATCGTGCCAGCCATGGTAACCACAGCATAAAACTTTAGTACGACCCGTAAAAGCGCGAGCTACACGAATAGCAGCACTGCAAACATCGGCACCTGTTTTGCTAATGCGAATAGACTCAGCATTCGGAATAATTTCGTGTACCAACTCACTTAATTCAACTTCCAATTCGTGCATTAATGAAAATGTAATACCATCTTTTAATTGGTTGATAATAGCCTGGTCAACTTTATCATAGCAATAGCCTAATGAAATAGGGCCAATGCCCATGTTGTAATCAATAAACTCATTTCCATCTACATCCCACACGTGGGCGTTTTTCCCTTTCTTTAAATATTTTGGTGCAACCCCTTTCATAAACTGCCCCGGGCCTTTAGCCAGGGTTTGTGTAACAGGGTGCATTATTTTGGTGGCTCTTTGGTATAACTCATCCGAATTTGTGATATCAGGATAGTTTGAGTTGAATTCTACTTTATTCATGCTGTTATATTTTTGAAACTGTTTTTTTATCTAATTCTTTAATTATTTTCTGGCTCATTTTTTTGCCGGTAAAACCTTCGTGGTTTAACACTTCAGATAATAAGGCAGGCTTAAACCAACGCTCGCTTAATGCCAAGGGTAAAACCTGTGCTGTAAGCTGATGTTTTAATAATAACTCGGCTATAATGCTGTAAAGGCCTCCGGTTAAAAAATGGTCTTCAACAGTTACTAAAAGCTGAGAATTTTTTACGGCATGCAATACCGCTTTTTCATCAATAGGTTTTAAGCTGCGCATATTCACCAAGCCAACCGATAAACCTTCTTTCTCTAATAATTGTTTTGTTTTTAAAGTTTCTTCAAACAACATTCCGTAAACCAATAAGGTTACATCGGTTCCGGTTGAAATAATTTCTGCTTTTCCTATTTCAAAATTTTTATCGTGCTGAAAATCTGACTTACGAATGTTTACACGCACGTAAGCCGGGTTTGGCGATGACCAAACATGCGGCAATGCATATAACATATCCTGCTCATCGGCCGGACAAAAAACCTGCATGTGCGGTATACCGCGCATTAACGAAACATCTTCAATAGCCTGGTGTGTAGGGCCATTGCCATCTGATAAAAAACCGGGAATAAAACCGCTTAGTTTAACAGGCAAGTTTGCAATGCCAACATCGGTACGTATAAACTCAAACGCACGCAGGGTAAGAAAAGTTGCCAACGCATGTACTACCGGAATGCGACCTCTTAAAGCAAGCCCGGCTGCTGCACCAATCATAGTTTGTTCGGTAATGCCGGTGTCAATAAACCTGTCTTTTAAAACACCTGGCAGGTTGCGAATAAGCGCACGGTTTTCGGCAGTCATTATCACAAAGCGTTCATCCTCTAACGCCAGTTTTTTTATTAGTTCTTCATAATTCATATTATCGTACAGTAAGTGTTTCTGATTCCAATTCTGTTTTAGCTTCGCCGTGTAATTCTTTTACCAGGCTGGTTATTTCATCGTACTGAAAATTGCAAAACCATCTGTCGGCTCTGGCTTCAATGCTTGGCAAGCCCTTACCACGCACGGTATCGGCAATAATTACATTGGGCTTATCATTGCTGTAAGGCAAGGCTTTAAAGGCTTTATCCAGTTGCGTAAAATCGTGCCCATCAATACGCTGAACATTACAACCAAAAGCTTCAAACTTTTGAGCTAAAGGCTCAAGCGGAATTAATTCTTCGGTAGCAATATTTGCCTGAAATTTATTTCTATCAACTACAAACGTAAGGTTGTTAAGTTTGTAAGCACTGGCAACCATTACCGATTCCCACACCGAACCTTCATTTAACTCACCATCGCCGGTAATAACTAAAATTTTGTTGTTTTGCTTTTTTATTTTGCAATCTAAAGCCACACCAATAGCCACGGCAGGCAAATGCCCTAACGAACCCGAATGAAATTCAACACCCGGTACATTACGATTTGGGTGCCAGTAAATAGAATCATTTGCTTTAAGGTGGTTTTTTAAACGGTCTTTTTCCAATAAGCCAAGCTCGGCAAACGTGCCATATAAAGCTGGTACATCGTGCCCTTTAGATAAAAACAGATAATCTCTTTCCTCATCCTTCAAATTATCTTTATGCAGGTTTAAAAAATCCTGATATAAATAAACAATCAAATCGGCACACGATAAAGATGCTCCAATAAAGCAACCTCCATCAGTAGACAGATTTATAATATGCTCTCTAACTTTCAGAGCGGTGTTTTCAAGCTCGCCTAATTTCTCGTTTGTCATTATACTTTTTTGTTTGGTTGTTTATAGCTAACCGTTTTTAGTTCGTTTACATGGTTTTTATACCAATACTCGCCTGCGTATTTATTGTTTAGGTTAAAAATGTCGGGTCTGTTCTCTACTAAATTCAGTATGTCGTATAAATCAAACTGTGGGTTTTGATGATAAAGCTCATCATACACTTTTTTTATAAACTCATAATCTTCGGGGTAATCAATAGTCCAACGATGTGTTTTAGAATAATCTTTCCCCATTTCCCACAACACGCTGCCAATTCTAAACTCGCTTGGGTTTTCCCATATATAAGGCGTTGTATGTTCGCGTTCAAATTTTTTGGTGGCGTTTTTCCAGGCTTTTTCAATAGCTGAAAAAGTCATAAGTTCAACATCATTTCCATCAGGATAAGATGTAGGGTGCAGGTTGCTAACAAAATCATACTCGCCTATATTATCCATATAAAAGCCAATAGCCTTATCAATAATTTTTGCATCAATTAACGGGCAATCCGATGGAATTTTTAAAACTAAATCAGCCTGATAATATACAGCGGCCTGGTAATGCCTGTCTAACAAATCGATTGGATGGCCACGGTAACAAAAAATATTTTCGGCATGGCACAGCTCTTCAATTTTATTATCCGCTGCATCGGTTGTAGTTGCCACTATAACCGTGCCCGAAAGCGCAGCGTTTTTAACCCGCTCAACCATTCTAACCAATAATGGTTTTTCTGCTAAAGGCAACATAACCTTAGCCGGTAAGCGGGTTGAATTTATGCGTGCCTGTATAACAGTCAGTATTTTCATTAGTATAGTTTAAATAGTTAGCATAACCCTTTTATATTCTTTTAAAAATGCGGCCCCGCTTCCTTTATAATAAATGTAGTTGCCGCATATATCTGCAATGTTTTTAGCCGATTCACCATTGTTTTGAATGGGCATTAATCTATTTAACTCTTCTACATCAAAATACGAATACACTTTTTTGCCCAAGGCAATGCCCACATACACCACGGTAGAGTATTGCGTAATTAACTCGTCGCAATTAGCTATCATGTGGTTTGTATTTCCATCGATAAAAATCAACGTGTTGGCTGGCGTATGTCGCTTAATTTCAGCAATAGCTCTCTCTTTCTTTTCATTAGGATGAAGCTTAAAAATCAGCTGACGGCCGTTGGCAATTTCAACCGACTGTTTAATAAATTTTACGCGGTCATCAGAGCGCATGGTTTCGCGTATATCAG
>DATFTU010000107.1:0-2574 GCA_035261565.1 Bacteroidia bacterium | reverse complement strand
GGCTGCTGTTTTATTATCCGCAATCGGACGCTCTTCACCAAACCCTTCAGCCGTCATTCTGTTAGCCTCTACTTTTTTGCTTTCTAAGTATTTTAAAACAGCTTCGGCACGTTTTTGTGATAGTATTTTATTTTTCACATCATCACCCTGGTCATCAGTATGACCTTCTATTTTTAACTTATAGCTTGGGTTTTCTTGCATGATTTCAGCTACATTGTTTAAGACACCATAAGAACTTGGTTTAATAACATCTTTGCCTGTTTCAAACTGAATACCGGTAAGGGCTTTCTCAAATACTTGTTTTGCTTTATCTGAAACCTCAGGACAACCCTTGTTAGCAATAGTTCCAACAACAGTTGGGCATTTATCGTCTTTGTCAGCTACACCATCTCCATCAGTATCAGGACAACCGTTTAATGAAGCTAACCCTTTTACATCAGGGCAAGCATCGTCTTTATCAGCTATGCCATCGCCGTCTTTATCAGGACAACCATTTAGTGTTTTTAAACCTGTAACAGTAGGGCATTTATCTTCACTATCTTGTACACCATCGCCATCTGTATCAGGGCATCCTTTAAATGCGGCTACACCTTTAACATCTGGGCAGGCATCATCTTTATCAGTTATACCATCACCATCTTTATCAGGGCAACCTTTAGCACTGGCAACACCTGCTACATCAGGGCATTGGTCTTCGTTATCGGCAATACCATCTTTATCTCTGTCTAATATACAACCGTCTTTACCAACTATAGTTCCTGCAGGTGTATTTGGACATAAGTCTTTTGAATTTGATACACCATCCTTATCATCATCTTTCTTTTTACCAAAGTTGAAGGCAATGCCTAAGTTGTGCTGTAACTGTTTGTCATCCGAATGGGAAGCCACATTATACCCATATCCATGATTGGTAAAACCAACTGAACCGAAATATCTAATTGCAATACTTGGTGTAACATGGTAATCAAGTCCTAAACCAACAGGAATAACAAAATCAAAGTTTACGTTATTATTGTAAACATTTGTCATGTTTCTCAGCCCAAGGCCTGCAAAAATATAAGGCACTAATTTTGCACCATCTTTTTTTATAAATTTGTATCGTAGGGTTAAATCAGAATTAAAACTATTGCTTAGAAAATTCTCAGTAGCATTTTTTACAAACCCATGTTGACCGTAAGAACCATATAATTGTATATCAAATGATTTATTTATATAGCGAGATAAAGATAATGCCCCAAAGCCGTAATAAGCCTGAGAATAGTTAAAAAAACCATTTCCAAGTCTGCATCCGTTATATTCAGATTTGCCGCCATATAAACCGACGCTCCAGGGTTTATCAATTGTTTGTGCTGTTACAGCATTAACGGATATTAGACCCACTAATCCAATAGCACACATTTTAAGTTTACTTTTTATCATACTTGTTTTTATTTATTTATTGAAAAGATTGATTGCTTTTTAGAACTTGTAAGAGAATCCTACACCAAGCACTTGTTTAAATTGGACACGAGGGCCAATTAAACTTCCATCCGACTGTTTAATTTTTACCAATGGGTCATATATTAATTGTGTACTGAAAGTGGCGCTAATGAACCTGTTAACTTTCATACTTAAAAGCGTTGTCCAGTTTACATACATGTTTTGCGGATTTTTAAGGTAGTTGCTAAAAACCTCTACCATTGTTCCAAAAGAAACATTTTGCATGATGTTTTTTTGAAACTGCATTTTAGCATATCCTCCAAATTGATAAAGAACGTTTTTATATGGTGTAACAACAACTCCATTAGCATCTAATACTTCTGCCTGAACACCATAAGCGCCTTCTTTAGCTAAGGTATTGTCGCCAACATATGTTACACGCCATGTTGCAGGAGACACAAAAAATGAAAGGTTTTTAGTCGCTTCAAAATCCATTCCCAAAGCAATTAAGGCATAGGCCGGAGCCAAAAAGTTTGAAATTTTGGTGGAATCATTTGGATAATTATACCCCGGAGCAAACTGGGTTTTAAAATCTGCTAAAGCAGAATAATAAGCATTTTTAAAAGCCTCTCTACCAACTTTTGAAGTAAGTTGAATACGGTCATCCGTTTTCAGCCAGTCCTTGTTTGAGCCATTTTTAATTATTCCATAAGCTAAATTGATGTTGGTATTCCAAATAACTTTCTTCTTGTGATAATTAAAAAATACGTTTACCAACCCTCCAACTGATATGGCTCCCTGTCCTCCGGCTGCCCAATTAGTAAGGGATACTTCTTGGCCATTAAGGGATATAGTTCCGCCACGTTTCCAATGCTTGGAAGATGTATCAGCATCAGTTTTTAATTTAGTTGCTTCAGCTTGTAAAGTATTGGCATCATCTTTTGGCTGTTGTGCTTGCATTAAATTTATTGAGTTCAATAAAACAAAGACGGTACAAATTAAATTGGAGAATGTTTTTTTCATAATGTGGTTTAAAACGCGACAAAAGTATTTCCATAAAAACAAACGAAATACTCCAATAAGGTATTAATACACTCCAATTTGACATGTTTTAAGGCTATTGGTGGAAATCATAGAATGATGTAATTACATTTT
>DATFTU010000106.1:0-2054 GCA_035261565.1 Bacteroidia bacterium | reverse complement strand
ACTTGTAATGATTATGTAAAAGGTCATATACAGGTATTGAAAGATTATGGAATTGAAAATGTTACGTCTAACAACAATACCTGGGTAGAAAACCCCAATATGTATTGTTTTGTTGCCACCGATAATGATGATGAGATGGTTGGCGGAATCAGAATACAAGTGGCGGATGGAGTAACGCCTTTACCGGTTGAACATGCCATAGGAAAAATGGATGCTGAAATTTATAATTTAGTTAAAGAATATGCCAACAAAGGAGGCGTGGGAGAATTGTGCGGACTTTGGAACTCGAAAAAGGTAAAAGGCGTTGGTGTAAGTATTATTTTAATCAGGGCGGCCATATCGGCCATTAACCAATTAAAATTTCATACTATAACCGGTATATGTGCCGAGTACTCGTTAGACATGTTTCAGCAGGTTGGCTTTGTTATAAACCCTAACCTGGGCGATGGTGGTAAATTTGTTTACCCCAATGAAAATTACATAGCGCGCGTTGTTGGTATTTTAAACGGAGCTACATTGGATACAGCTTATCCGTATGACAGAGAAAGGATGTTGTTATTAAGAGAAAACCCCGCGCAAAAAAGAACCGAGAAAGGACCTAAAGGGCCATTTACGGTGGATTATAATCTTTTGATAGAAAATATAACTCCGGTAATTTTACCCGAATTGTATTTGATACACACTAATTAAAAAACAGAATGAAAAATATAAAACAACTTTTTTATTTATTGTTTGTGCTTGTTTTTGCGTGTAAAGCAATTAGCGGCAATGTGGTGGTTTTTTCGGAAACAGAGCAAAACAATTACATTGGCAAATATGTGTGGATACTGGAAGATACCAGTGGTAAAATGAACATACATGAAGCCCGTAACTCAGGTAAATTTAAATTAAGCACAGCCGATGTTCCGAGGTTTGGATTTACCAGCTCGGCTATATGGGTTAAGTTTCAGGTAAAAAACCCTTTACCCAAAAAACATTTAATACTTGAACTGGGCGCGCCATTAATTGATGAAGCGGAGTTATATACATTAAACGACGACAGTACTTTTACATCAGTCACCGTTGGGCAAAACAAACCTTTTTATAGCAGAAAATACGATAGCCCCACTTATTTGTTTGACTTATATATTGAACAGGGAAGTACCAAAACGTATTTCATGAAAATTAAAAGCTATGACCAGATTGAGATACCATTAAAAGTAATCAGTACCATGCAAACTTTCTCGTCGGTTACTACGCATAATTTTATGCTGGGTATTTATTGCGGCATTATGCTGATAATGGTATTTTATAATCTGTTTATTTATTTTTCTATCAGAGATAAAAGTTACCTGTATTATGTGGCGTACATTTTAGTGGTAATGCTTACGCAAACAACGTTTCAGGGCTATACGTTTAAATATTTATGGCCCAGTTGCCCCAGGTTTGAGGTGGCCAGTATTTTGCTGATGAGTATTTTAGTTGGCTTTGCCTCGGTTGAATTTTTGCGTGTGTTTTTAAATACCAAACAAAATACTCCAAAACTTGATAAAGTTTTTTTAGTAGCGTACTTTTTTTATGGTATAGCCACAATGCTTGTTATAATGGGTATATATCAGGTGGGTTGGGTATTAATTTTAAGCATAGTTAGTCCGTTATCTATGTATATGTTGTTTGTGGCTATTAGAGTGGCGGGTATGGGTTACAGGCCTGCCGTATTTTTTTCAGTTGCGTGGTCTATTTTTTTAGTGGGTGTATTTATATATGCCATGAAAGATTTTGGCATTTTGCCTCATAATAACTTTACCGTTTATACCATGCCTGTTGGTTCGGCTATTGAAACCGTTTTACTATCGTTTGCATTGGCCGACAGGATTAATATTTTAAAGAAAGAAAAAGAAGAATCGCAGGCAGAGGTGGTGTTAGCTTTGCAGGAAAAAGAAAAGTTAATCAGAGAACAAAATACTATTTTGGAACAAAGCGTAAATGAGCGTACTATGGAATTAAAGGAGGCTAACAAACAATTAAACGAAACGCTTACTAACTTAAAAGATACGCAAACACAGCTTATAAAC
>DATFTU010000105.1:0-3992 GCA_035261565.1 Bacteroidia bacterium | reverse complement strand
CTGATATATCGTGTGAAGTAAAGGGTAAAATTAATGTAACTGAATTGTTAGCTTTACGTGCTACTGCCCGCATTAACGGAGATATAATTACAGGAAAAATTTCTATTGAACCTGACGCGCAATTTACAGGTAATTGCAGCATGGGTGGTATAGTAAAAAACATACAACACACGGCCGATGAGCACGCCTCAAGAAAAAAAGCCGTTGCGGCCAACTGATAAACCACAAAAAAGCTCCTTACAATACACAGGCATGGCTATACAAATGCTTGTGCCTATTGTTATTGGTTTTTTTGCCGGAATGAAATTAGACAATTACTTACAAAATAAAATTCCATTTCTTACCCTTATACTCGGTTTAGGCGGTGTAGCCACTGGAATTTACTTAGCCATTAAAGATTTTATTAAAAAGTAGTATGAAAAAATTACTTGCCTTTGCTTTTATAATTACATCTGTATTTGTTTACGCGCAAGACAGCACAAAAACCAAAAAACCAAAACGTTTTTTTATTGGCGTAAACTTTTCGCCCGATTATTGTTTTAGAACGTTGAAAAACAATGATGGAAGCGAACTTAGTAAGGCCCTTGTAAGTACGTATAATAAAATAGAAACAGCCAAATTCGGTTTTAGCAGCGGCGTTAGTTTCTCTTACGTTTTCACAAAACACATAAGTTTAGATTTTGGCATTCAATATTCTAACAAGGGCTTTCAAGATAAAACATCCGCCCTGACTTTTGGAAATATGATAGATAGACGGCGAGGGTTTGTTTACAACACCATCAATGATCCAATTAGTGGGAAAATTGTATACACCTATAACTACATAGACATTCCCCTAAAAATAAATTTTGTTTTTGGCAAAAATAAAGTCCGTTTGATTAGCAGCATTGGGTTAACAACCAATTTGCTTGTGAGTGAAAAAAACACATTTGTAGGACAAGATAGTACTGGAAAATCGATTAGAAATAGTAGTACAACTTCTTCTGGTAACCGAATAAATCTTTCACCTACCATAAGTTGCGGCATAGATTATAAAATAAATGACAAAATGTTTTTTAGAATTGAGCCAACCTTTAGATATGGTATTTTAAGCACGGTTGATGCGCCCATTGCTGAATATGTTTGGAATGCGGGTTTAAATATGAGCTACTATTTTGGCTTGTAATTCTTTGCTTAATTCATTTGTATATCTCTAACAACTAATTGCAAAGTGGTGTTACCATTGTAATGGTTTTCGGCAACTGTATAACAAATACTTAACGGCACCTTTTTTTGGAAAAAAGATAAAAAATCTCCTTTATCAAAAGCAATGGCATGAAATTTTACGGTTGGGTTTTCCTGCTGATACAATTCCAGTTTTAAATGATTAGTGCCCACAACCCTTCCCCAACCAGTATCTAACATATTATTGGTCACAAATACGGGCGTCATATTTTCGGGCCCATGCGGAGCAAATTGCTTTAGCACCGAAAAAAACTTAGGTGTTATTTCATTTAAATGAATATTTACATCCACATCAATTTCAGGAATTAAATCGTCGTCCGAAATAGTTTTGCTAACCTCAGCCTCAAAACGCGTTACAAAAGTTTCTAAGTTTTCTTGCTTTAGCGTTAAGCCTGCCGCATGACGATGGCCTCCAAATTGTTCCAATAAATCTGCACAGGCTTCAATAGCTGTATGTATATCAAAGTTTTTAACTGAACGTGCCGAACCTGTTAGCTTGCCATCTGATTTGGTAAGTACAATCGTAGGGCGGTAATATTTTTCTATCAAACGAGAAGCCACGATGCCCACTACGCCTTTATGCCAGCTCTCGTTAAATACAACGGTAGTTTTTTTTGCAATCAATTCCGGGCTGTTATCAATCATTTCAAGCGCCTGGGCAGTCATGCCTTGGTCAATCTCTTTCCGGTTGGTATTTGTCTGGTTTATGTTGCCTGCAAAGTTTGCAGCCTCTTCTTCATTATTGCTCAATAAAAGCTCGGCAGCCCGTAAGGCATGGTCTATTCGGCCAGCAGCATTTATACGCGGAGCCAACACAAAAACAATATCAGTTATTGTAATTTCTTTCTTTAAATTATTTAGCTGGTACAAAGCACGGATACCGGCTCGTTTCATTTTATTAAGCTCCTGCAAGCCATAATAACAAAGCACTCTGTTTTCTCCATTAACAGGTACAATATCGGCTGCAATACTAATGGCAACCAAATCCAACAACCCGGTTAGTTCTTCAAAAGGTTTATTGAGTTTACTTTGTAAAGCTTGTGCCAATTTAAACCCAACGCCACACCCTGATAATTCTTTAAAAGGGTACTCACAATCTTTTCTTTTAGGGTCTAAAAGGGCAAAGGCTTTTGGCAACTCATCACCGGGTAAATGATGGTCGCAAATGATAAAATCTACGTCTAACTTATTTGCATACTCAATTTTATCGTTGGCTTTAATACCACAATCTAAACTTACAACAAGCCTGTAATTATTTTCCTTGGCGTAATCAATTCCTTTAAACGAAATGCCATAGCCTTCGGCATACCTGTCAGGAATATAATATCCTGCCTGCGCATTAATAGATTTTAAATAGCTGTAAAACAAAGCAACACTGGTGGTGCCATCCACATCATAATCGCCATACACTAAAATTTTCTCGTTATTGCTTATGGCAGTTATAATACGTGCCACAGCCTTATCCATATCCTTCATTAAAAAAGGGTCGTGCAACAAACTTAACGAAGGACGAAAAAAATCTTTTGCCGCATTAAAATCAGTAATCCCTCTTTGCAACAGCAATGTAGCATTAACCCTGTCTGTATTTATAGCAACGGCAAGCTCATTTATTTTATCAGTATCAGGTTGTGGCTTTACTTTACGGCGCATAATGGATGTTATCGGGCATTATGATATACAGCCACAATATCATCATCATCTTCCATTTTTTCAATCATAGTAAGCACTTCAGCTTCTTGCTCGTCGGTTAGTTCTTTAGTGGTTGTCGGAATAAAAACTTTCGACGATTCTTTAATCTCAATTTTTTTATCCTCCAGGCCTTTTTGCATATTACCAAATTCGGTAAATGGTGTTTGAATAATTAATTCGTTATTTTCATCATCCCAGGTAAATTCTTCGGCACCAAAATCAATCAGCTCAAATTCGGTTTCTTCTCTGTTTAATCCAACTGAAGAAATTTTAAATAATGCCTTTCTTTCAAACATAAAGGCTACTGAACCATTCGTTCCAAGGGTGCCGCCATTACGGGTAAAATACATGCGCACGTTAGCCACGGTACGGGTTGGGTTATCGGTAGTACATTCAACTAACACCGGCACACCGTGTGGCGCATAACCTTCATAAATGGCCTCTTCGTAGTTCGATGTATCTTTATCCGATGCTCGTTTAATAGCAGCATCAACGTTTGCTTTTGGCATGTTTGCCGCGCGGGCGTTTTGTATGCAGATACGCAACCGTGCGTTAGTATCAGGGTGAGGTCCTCCGGCTTTAACAGCCATAGCTATATCTTTTCCTATGCGTGTAAACACTTTAGCCATTTTTGCATAACGTGCAAACATGGTGTGTTTTCTTTTTTCAAATATGCGTCCCATCTTTTTCTATAATTTTTTCAAAATTAAATTAATTTTCTTTTAAAACTTTATCTGGCTTTAAAAAGGCCAATAAAACAATCATTAAAAGCCCGCCATAAGTTATTATTTTATAATGGTCATAATATTCTCTAAAAGCCCCTAAAAGCAAATGGGCATTAGTTAACAGGTAAATTAAAATTAACAGGGTTAAAAATTGCCATTTTATTTTAACCCCTTTTATGTAGTAAACAAACAGATTGTAAATTACATACATGCTGGCCGGCAGCATCATAAAAAAAGCGTAATGCTGCTGGTGCGGAAAAATTAGCGGTATCAGCAAAAAAACATACGATAATTCCCACAAGCTATGCAATTTAGTTTTAGCCATTGTAAAAGGTTTGCGGCGCAAAAAATAAA
>DATFTU010000104.1:0-6903 GCA_035261565.1 Bacteroidia bacterium | reverse complement strand
GATTTTTTTTGGCTACCAACTTGTATATAGGCAACATTTAAGGTGTGTAACCACTCGGCGTAATAATTACCGCCATTTGGCTCTTTCATACTAATGGTAATTTTATAGTTACCTGCCGCATCTTTACCCAAATTTTGTACAGAAGATACAAGTTTATTCGATTTTAATTTTGTGCAAAAAGCAGCCACCTCATTTGCATTAGTAAAACCTGCAAAACTACCGTCAAATGTAGTTTTTTGCATAAAATAACCTTTTGAAGGTGTGCCAGAAAGTATCCAGGTTAAATTAGTTTGCGAAAAAGCTTTAGCTGAAGAAAATAGAACTAAAGCAAATAAAAATGGGGTTAAAATTTTTTTCATAATTGTTTTTGTTGGTTTAGATGAGGCTAAAATACAAAATTATATATTTAAAATAAAGGGTAATTGAATAAATGTTAATAACGGCCAAGTTTATGTTATAATACTATGGAAGCAAAAGCATTCTAAAGTATTTTGTTAAATTTGTAAAAAGCTGCTTACTGTGCATTCCTACATTAAAGCCATAAGTTATTACCTGCCTGAAAAAACATTCAGTAACGAAGATTTTTTTGATGAATTTCCCGAGGCTTTACCGGGTATTAACAATTTGCAAAAAATTGGGGTAAAAAAAAGACATATTATTGAAGAGAGCCAAACAGCCTCAGATTTAGCGGTAAACTGTGCTATTAAATTTTTTAAAGAACATAACATATCTCCACACAATATAGATTTTTTACTTTTTTGCTCCTTAGAGCTCGATTATTATACCCCTGCAACCGCCTGTGTTATACATCAAGCATTAAACTTACCTGAAAATTGTGGAGTACTTGATTTTAACCATGGTTGTAGTGGTTATGTATACGGTTTAAGTCTGGCTAAAGGGCTCATAGAAAGTGTAGGGCAAAAAAATGTGTTATTAATAACATCCTCTTCTTTAACTAAAAAAATACATAATAAAGATAAAAGCTCGAGGTTTGTATTTGGAGATGGTGCTGCCGCAACATTAATTGCCATAAGAGAAGATAAAAAAGGCATAGGCAGTTTTGTTTTTGGTAACGATGGCGGAGGGGCTGATAAAATAATTGTAAGGGATGGTGGAGGAAAATACCCTATTTCTGAAACATCTTTTAAAGACTATTCGGATGAATATGGCAATGTAACAAATGATGCCAGTTTTTATATGAATGGTACTGGTATTTTTTTGTTTGGGGTAAAAACGGTGCCTAAAACGGTACTTGAATTATTGGAAAAGGAAAATAAAACCATAGAGGATATAGATTTGTTTATTTTTCATCAGGCTAATTTATATTTAATAAATACTATTGCTACTAAATTAAGCATACCAAACCAAAAAATATTTAACTTTATGGAAAATGTTGGTAATACGGTATCATCAACTATTCCTATTGCGTTATATGAAGCTATGCAATGTGGTAAGGCAAAAAAAGGCGACACCATTTTATTAGTTGGGTTTGGTGTAGGGTTATCGTGGGCGGCAACTACAATTACTTTATAATTGAGTGAAATTATGGATATAAATGAATTTACAAAAAAATTAGAAACTGAACTGGAAGGAATAGACCCAGGAAGTTTAACGCCCGAAACAGTTTATAGAAATTTGAAGAATTGGAGTTCAATGCACGCGCTTATAATTATTGCTTTTATTGATTTGAATTTTGATATAACCCTTAACGCGCAGGATTTAAAAAACACCCAAACTATAAAAGATTTGTACGACTTGGTTCAAAATAAACAAGCAGGTGTATAGTGGTATAAAAAATATTTCATTTAAAGGCCTTTCAGCCTGTGTGCCAAAAGCTATTGAACAGACTATAAATTATGACTGGATTGGTAAAGAAGAACAACAAGCATTTATTAAAAATATTGGTATAGAAGAAAGGCGGGTTGCCGGCACAAAAACTACTACAGCCGATTTGTGCGAAAAATCAACCATTGCTTTACTTGATAAGCTAAATTGGAGTAAAGAAAGTGTTGATGTGTTAATTTTTGTATCCCAATCTCCCGATTATATTTTACCTGCAACTTCGGCCATTTTACAGCATAAATTAGGGTTTAAAAAATCAACTATTGCTTTTGATGTAACGCTTGGCTGTAGTGGCTATGTGTATGGTTTGTTTTTACTTTCAAATTTAATTTCATCTGGTGCTTGTAAGCGAGGTTTACTTTTAGCCGGAGATAAATCAACACTATCATCGAGTTATAAGGATAAAAGCGTTTACCCCTTGTTTGGTGATGCAGGTACGGTTACGGCCTTAGAGTATGATGAAAAGTCAGAAACTACATTCTTTAATTTATTTACAGACGGAAGCGGATACAAATCCATTATTATAGAAGACGGAGGATGCAGAAACCCTATGGAAGAAAAATCTTTTATATCTCAAAAAATTGAAGAAGGTATTGAACGCGCGCCCAAAAACCTGACTTTAGATGGGATTGAAATTTTTAACTTCGCTTTAAAAGAAGTTGCCCCAAGCATACAAAATCTTTTTGAGGTTAGTAAATTAAATAAAGAAGAAATTGACTATTTTGTTTTTCACCAGGCAAATAAACTAATTAACGAAAGTGTACGAAAAAAGTGTAAAGTAGAACTGGAGAAAGTTCCGTATTCTATTCAAAAATATGGTAATACAAGCTCGGCTTCTATACCGCTTACTATGCTATATACCTTAAAGAATAAATTAGAACAAGAGCAACTTACCTTGCTATTAAGTGGCTTTGGTGTTGGTTACTCGTGGGGGAATTGTATTTTAAAAACAAATAAATTAATTTGCACTGAAATTTTAGAATTAGATTGACAAAATTTTCTTTAAATAAACATCGTATTTTAATAACCGGGGCCTCATCAGGCATTGGCAGGGCATGCGCTATTGAAGCATCAGTTTTAGGGGCACATTGTATATTAGTAGCACGTAACCGAAAAGAACTCGAAAATACAGCTAAACAATGTATATCACCCGCCGAAATTTATACGGCTGATTTAACAAATGGCGATGAAATAAAAACACTGGTTAGTAAATTGCCTAATATTAATGGTGTTGTAAATTGTGCAGGGGTTATAAGCCCGCGGCCAGTAAATTTTTTAAAACGAAAAAATTTAGACGAAGTTTTTAATATAAATTATTTTGCTCCTGTCTTGCTTACTGCAGAATTGTTACAGGCAAAAAAGATGGAAACAGGAGCATCATTTGTATTTATATCATCAATTTCATCGCAACATCCGTACTTTGGTGCAACTTCATATGCCGGCTCAAAAGCAGCATTGGAAGCTTTTAGCAAAACGCTGGCTTTAGAGGTGGCCCCGAAAAAAATGCGATCGAACGTATTAATGCCAGGCATGGTTAAAACCCAAATGATGGAAGATACCAAGCAGGCTTTTGGCGATGATAATTTTAAAAATTATGAAAACAGTTACCCGCTGGGCTTTGGTGAAGTAACCGATGTAGCTAATGCAGTATGTTTTTTATTAAGCAATGAGGCCAGATGGATTACCGGTAGCGAATTAAAAATGGACGGAGGCTTGATGTTAAGCGGAATAAAGTAGTATGAATCAAATAGAATATAGTATTGTTATTCCGGTTTATTGCGCAGAACACGCTTTAGAAAAACTTCATAAAAGTATTTGTGGTTTTTTTGAAAATAAATATACTTACGAAATTATTTATATTGATGATTATAGTACTGATAACAGTTGGCAAGTTTTAAAAAAAATAAAGCAAGCAAATAACTCTACAACTATTATAAGGTTTAATAAAAATTTTGGACAACATGCTGCCACTATTTGTGGCTTTAAATATGCTAAAGGAAATTTTGTTATAACCATGGATGATGATATGGAAGTGCTACCAACTGAAACAGAAAAACTAATTACACAACAAAAAGCAGCTAATAGTGATTTGGTTTATGGCGAGTACAAAAAATTAAGTCAATCGGGACTAAGACGTTTTTTTACTAAAACATATAAACTTATTTCAAAAGTAGAAGGAAAACAGAAAGGCAAGGGGAGCAGTTATAGGTTGTTAAAATCATCTTTAGCAAAAAAAATAACCGAAAACCATAAGCAATTTGTTTTTATTGATGAATTATGCCTGTGGTACACAAATAAACTGACATTTGTAAATGTAGAAGCGAATAAAGATTATGTTAAAAAAACTCGTTATGGGCTTGGCAGTTTGTTTTCCTTAACGGGAAATGTAATTATGTTTTCTTCCTCTTTTCCGTTAAAAATGGTAACTCAAATCGGATTGCTTTTATCAGCTATTAATTTTATTATTGGTATTCATTTTATAATTAAAAAATTTTATTTTAAAATTGATGTTGAGGGTTACACTTCGCTAATTGTAAGCATTCTGTTTTCAACGGGTTTAATTATTTTTTGTATCGGAATTTTAGCACAGTATATTGCCCAAATATTAAAAGCAGTCAATAATCCCCCTTCTTATTACGAAGATGAAATCATATGTTAGTTATTGAACAATATGGCGTTAAACTAAAACGACTTACTGCCGAGGATATTGAGTTGGTGAGGCGTTGGCGCAACCAAAGCGAAGTGGCTAACTATATGGAGTATAGAAATTATATTACTCCCGAGGGGCAGATAGAGTGGTTTAAAACCGTGAATAATAAATTTAACTATTATTTTGTTATTGAATTTGAAGGTAAAAAAGTGGGGGTTATAAATGCTAAAAACTACTCGCCTGAACTGGGGTTTGGAGAAGGGGGTATATTTATAGGCGATAAAAATTATATACATTCCTTTGCTGCCGTATTTGCTACTTTATGCTTGCTTAATTTTTTCTTTGTTACTTTAAAGTTGTGTGAAAAATCGAGGGCAAGAATTTTAAGAACAAATAAAAAAGCCATTCATTATAACAGGTTAATTGGGTATAAAATGCTGCCTAATCAGGAAAACGTGTATAACCAATTATATGAATTAACCCTGGAAGATTATTTAATACATGGGGCTAAACTTAATAAAGCAGCCGCCATTTTAAATAATGATGATGCTAAGCTAATATATTCGGGCACTATATGCGAGGAAAACGGAGAAGAAATAAACCAATTACTCGCTAAAGGTTTCTAATGGAAAAAGTTTTTTTTCAAAAGATTCTTGCCATTTTTCTTTGCTGGTTATTGCTAATAGAAAAGGGTCGTCAATATGTTCAATTTTATACTTTGATATTTCATACGAACTATACCCCCATAATGGATTAGGAATATCAAACATTAAAACAACCCGGTTTCTATCACTATTATTCCATGCTTCATGGTCAAATGAGTCATCAAAAATGATAAGCTCTCCTTCTTTCCAGTGTACAATCTCGTTACCAACACGTAGTTTACATAATTCGGGGTTATCTACTATTAAAGGCAAATGGCAGCGTAAAGCCATACGCGTATAGCCTTTATGAGGCATAATGTGTGTGTGTGGCTTCATAAAAGAATAATCGCAAGATAGAATTTCGGGTATTGAATAAACCAGTTCTGCTGTTTTAGGGCATAATTTTGCATGAGAGGGAAACTTCATATAAAAGAAAATAAACGAAAAAATTTTCCAGGCTTTATAGCTATCTGATTTTACATAGCTGGGAAATGTACGCATCCATTGATTTTCTTTATCAGCTGCTAAAAGGTTTAATAACTCCTCTTTTATAACACTAAAATTATCTACTAAAGGCTTTAGAAACAAAAATTGACCGGTATCATAAAAAAAACGTGGATTTTTATCTGTAAATTTGAAATCAGTCATTTATTGAAGGCTTAATGTAGTAAAGGTAAAAAAATATTCTGTGCAAAAAATATGGTTTAGTATATATGACTTTAGTTTTGATTATAAAGGCACTGAAAATGCTTTTATAGACGACGGAAATTTTGATTGGGCTAAAGAGCTGGTTGCAAATACAGATAAAATATTAGACGAGCTTAAGCTGTATATAGCCTCTAATAATTTGCAAAGCTATTTTAATACCTCGATGGTTTCTAAAAAAAACAGCTGGAAAACAGTATCATTAAGAACTTGGGACGTTCAACTATTTAAAAATCAGCAACATTTCCCGTTTACCACTTCGTTAATCAATAAATATCCACAAATAGTATCGGCATCTTTTAATTTATTAGAACCCAAAAGCAAAATAGTGCCCCATTGCGGAGATACAAATGCTATATACCGATGCCACTTAGGGTTAGAAATTCCGAGTGGGCTACCAGACTGTGGCTTTAAAGTAAAAACTGAAGTAAGAGCTTGGGAAAAAGGCAAATGGTTAATTTTTATGGATGCCTATAACCATGAAGCGTGGAACAATACAAATAAAGAACGCTATATTTTTTTAATTGATGTTGTTAGAGATGAGTTTTTAACTAAAAAAAAATTTGTATGCGCCACAGTGTTAACATCGTTATTTTTACAAAAAAGGGCTGAGAATTATAAATTTACACTTTATACTAAACCAGTAATAGTAACAAGTATGACAAAAATACTTAGGCCTTTTGCACAGTTTTCGGCTTATCTTATAAATAAACTAAAGGTATATTAATTAGATAGTGCAGTTGATAGAAAAAATATTTCCTGAAATTCCGACTTCAAATACGGACAAAGAATTTTTATTTTCTGTAAAACGAATAACTTCTTTTTTATTAACTCTAATTCAATTAGTAGCTTTATTATTTGTAATTAAAAAATTAAATATTGAAAAATCGTCGGGCATCTCGGCAATAAGTTTATTTATTATTATTTCATTTATATTAACTTCTTTTACAAGCTTACGGTTTAGGCCTTTTATTTTTTTTGCAACAGCGTTATATGTTATTTATTTTGCTTTTGGGTTTTTTAGCGGATCATTACTGATTATAGGTGCAATAACCTTATTAG
>DATFTU010000103.1:0-3215 GCA_035261565.1 Bacteroidia bacterium | reverse complement strand
ACTCACTTTAATAAAGGTACGGCATTAATGTGTTTTTCCAAATAGTATAGGCAATAGGGGTAAGGTGTACCCCATCGGGTACAAATAACTCATTTAGGTTGGGGTGTTTTATAAAAGCGGTATGTATATCAATATAAGTTAGGTTAAATTCCTTAGCTATTTTTTTTAGGTTTTCGTTTTGTTGCAATATCCGGTTGTTTACATCTTTATTGTCGGTTAAAAATGATGGGCGGTTAATTATAACAGGTAAATTACTTTGTATGTATATTTTAGTGTCTGGACTTTGCGCTTGCATTTTTTTTATCACCTCACGGTAATTGGTACAAATATCATCTAAGGCTATTTTTTCAATAATATCATTAATGCCAATATCAATAAAAAGCTTTTCGGGTTTTAGCTTGGCAATGTTATCAATGCGGTTTACCAAACCCTCACTAAAATCGCCTACAATGCCGCAATTTAAAAAGGTTGAATCGGCAAAATAATCATCTAAAAAAAACAATTCGGTTAAACTATTACCTAAAAAAACAACTTTGTATTTACCCGGCGGGGTGTTTTTTATTTGTTGGTTGCGTTGTTGCCAATGTTCTGATTTTAGGGTTTTCTCCACAATCCAGCGTTGTTTTATTTTTTTTTCAGCTAAAAAAAGTAACCACAAACCTAACAGGGCAGCGCCGGTTATCCAAATAAACCTCTTCATTTCAACTACAAACCTACGCAATTAATTGGCGTTATTTATAGTATTTTTACCTCGTTTTTATTGTATGAAACCTAAAATGAACTATAAGCAAACACTCGATTATTTATACACTCAATTGCCCATGTTTCAGCGCATTGGCGCTGCGGCTTACAAAGCTGATTTAAATAATACATTGGCTATTTGCAAATTATTGCATAATCCCCAAAATAAATTTAAGAGCATACACATAGCAGGTACAAATGGCAAAGGCTCAACATCACACATGTTGGCGGCTGTTTTTCAGCAGGCGGGGTATAAAACAGGGTTATATACATCGCCGCATTTAAAAGATTTTAGGGAGCGTATAAAAATTAACGGAAAGGAAATTCCGAAAAAATATATTACCGAATTTGTAAGAAAACATAAAAGCGATTTTGAAAAAATAGAACCTTCATTTTTTGAATGGACTGTGGGGCTTGCCTTTAATTATTTTGCCGAAGAGAAAGTTGACATTGCGATAATAGAAGTTGGGTTAGGAGGTAGGCTTGATTCTACAAACGTTATAACTCCTTTGTTATCTATTATTACTAACATAAGTTATGACCATGTGAATTTGTTGGGTAACACCTTACCTAAAATAGCCAAAGAAAAAGCAGGTATTATAAAACCTAAAATACCTGTGGTTATCAGTCAAACACAAAGCGCAGTAAAAAAAGTATTTATCGAGAAAGCCAAACTAAACAAAAGCAAAATTTGTTTTGCCGACAATATTTTTATTCATCAGCAAGAAAAATATTTACCGAAAAAATCGGCTACCAAACATTTATATAAAAATGAAAAGAAAATTATTTCTATTGTAAGTGATTTGTCGGGTACGTACCAGCAATATAATATTGCAGGCGTTTTAACGGCTTTAGATATTTTAAAGCACGATTTTAAAATAAAAGATAATCATATAGCTAAAGCACTTAGTAATGTAAAAAAACTGACAGGCTTACATGGCAGGTGGGAATTGCTTAATAAACATCCGCGCGTTATTGCCGATACAGGACATAATAAAGATGGTATTTTGCAGGTAATGGAATGCGTTAATCGCGAGTTTCAATCAGGTATGGTAAAAGGAAAACTACATGTGGTTTTTGGTGCAGTTAATGATAAAGATGTTGCCGGCGTTTTTAAATTGCTAAAAACAAATAAACATTTTGCTGTTGCAACTTACTATTTCTGTAAACCTGATATACCAAGAGGTATGGAATTAGCTATTTTACAAAAAGAAGCTAAGCAACAAAGTATAAAAGGCAAAATATATCTATCAGTTAAAGAAGCTTTACAAGCGGCAAAAAAAATAGCTAAGGCAAATGAGTTGGTTTTTGTTGGCGGAAGCACCTTTACAGTGGCCGAAGTTGTTTAAATGTTAAATAATTTGTATTTTATTTTACTGTAGCTAAACAATTTTTTTACATCGCTCAAAGCTTAATAAATTCGTAACGTTTCGTAAACCATCAGGGGGAGCATCTGTACATATTTTTGCTTAAACAGCAAGTGAACATCCTACATTTAGGTTTAATGTGCTTAAAAGCAAACCAAATAACCACTTGTGTAAAATATATTTTACATGAAAAAGGTGTTACTATTTACAGCATTAGTTTTTAATTTTTTTATTACTAATGCAGCAGCTCCAACTGTTCAGGCATCGGGTATAACTTTTCCTGAGGTTGGATGTAATGCTTTTGAAATAAACTGGACGAAAGGAAACGGAGCAAACCGAATTGTAGCTGTTTATCCAGGTGCTATTACGGCACCTTCGGTTGCTTATACAGCTAACCAAATTTATAGTAGTGGTGCTGCCATAGGCGGGGGAAAAGTTGTTTATAACGGGACAGGAACTTCGGTTATTGTAGTTGGTTTGGCTGCCAATACAACATACACAGTAGTTGTTTACGAATATAATGCAGGGCCAGCTTACCTTACAACAACCACTAACTCGGTTACAGTTACTACAGATGCCACTTGTACAGAGTGCCCTTTAATGACCGGCGCAATAATTAATTCCTGCAACGTTGATAACACAACTTCAGGAACTTGCCCCGGAGGCTGTGGAGAAGGTGATGCAGAAATTTTATTTTTCACATCGGGTTCATATGGTTTTGTTTTACGTAATTCTACCAATGGTGCGCCTACAAATAATGGCAGTATCCCTTTTATGAACTATTTTTCGGCAGGAAGCAATAATATTGCAGATGCCGAGTCATTTCTTACAAATGCAGCCATGACAACCACATTAAATGGGTTTGCAGGTTGCTCAAGCGCTTTTATAGATGCCAGTACTACGGGTGTTCCGCCATGGTCAACAGTAATGATGGTAAGTAACACATTTTGCCCTACAAACTATACATTAACGGCCCTCTGTAGTTCGTTTAGCCCTATATATGTTATTTATGTTGACCCTTCAGTATCTACTTGGGCTGGTCAAAATAACAACCCATGTTCAACAGGTAATTTTTCAAATGGGGCGGGGGCTATTCGTTATTTTAAT
>DATFTU010000102.1:0-2389 GCA_035261565.1 Bacteroidia bacterium | reverse complement strand
ATATATGCTTTATTATCCGATTCATCAGGAGTAAATACTACAGGCAACGGTTTAGGCCATGATATTACAGCCATATTAGATGCTAACACGCCTCATGAGGTTGTTTTAAATGATTACTATCAGGCTGATTTAAACAAATATCAATCGGGCAAAATATTATATCAACTACATAGTTTATCAAACGGACATCATACCATAAGTATGAAAGTGTGGGATGTAATGGATAATTCAAGTACCACTTCGAGTGATTTTATAGTAGCCGAAAATGCGCAAATGGCTTTATCGCATGTGCTTAATTATCCGAATCCGTTTACTACATCTACTAAGTTTTTTGTAGAGCACAACCAATCATGCGATTTTTTAAATATTGAAGTGCAAATATTTACTATAACAGGCAAACTTGTTAAAACAATTGCACAGACCGTAGAAAACCAAGGATTTAGAACAGATGGCATCAGTTGGGATGGCAGAGATGATTACGGAGATAAACTTGCCCGTGGCGTTTATATTTATAAAGTAACTGTTAAAAATAGTGAAGGCAGCAAGGCTGACAAAATTGAGAAGCTGGTAATCTTAAATTAAATAATTAAATTCGCAGCCCTTATTGGGTTTACAATAAAATGAATACTAAAATAATTGCATCGGTTGGTTTATGTGCTTTAGTTTTCCAATCATATTCTCAGGGCATTAATTACAACAAAGGCGGCCTTAGTACGATAACTACTGCCGTTCCGTTTTTATTA
Source organism: Bacteroidia bacterium (assembly GCA_035261565.1). Lineage (GTDB taxonomy): Bacteria > Bacteroidota > Bacteroidia > B-17B0 > Aurantibacillaceae > PALSA-968. The sequence goes on along the minus strand of DATFTU010000102.1, from coordinate 1,646 downwards.
ATAACGCCCGATGCACGTGCCGGCGGTATGGGCGATGTGGGGGCTGCCTCATCACCAGATGCCAACTCAATGTACTGGAACCCCTCTAAATATGCCTTTGCCGATAAAGACTTTGGAGCTTCAATGTCATACACTCCATGGTTAAGGGCCTTAGTACCCGATATTAGTTTAACATCGGTTGCGGGGTACAAGAAATTAAATAAAATGGCAGCTCTTGGAGCGTCTTTACGCTATTTTACGTTAGGCAGTGTACAATTTACCGATAACACCGGAAATGCCATTGGTACTTATAAACCTAATGAGTTTGCTTTTGATTTAGGGTATAGCCAAAAACTTAGCCAACATTTTTCGGTAGGTATTGCTTTTCGTTATATAAATTCAAACCTTACTAACAGTATTCCTTTACCGGGAAGTTCAACAACTACACACCCCGGCAGGGCTTTTGCGGTTGATATGTCTTGCTATTACCACAGCAAAAAATTAGATGTTGGAGAAAAAAAAGGCGAGGCCAGTTTTGGTGTAGATATATCAAACATAGGAAACAAAATTTCATACACCAACAATGCCGATGAATCTTCGCAAAGTTTTTTGCCAACTCAGTTGCGTATAGGTGGTGGTTTTAAATTACATTTAGATGAATACAACACCATTACTTTTTTAGCAGATGTTACTAAATTATTGGTACCAAGCCCGCCCATTTGGCAATTAGATGCACAAGGAAACCGTATACCTGATGGCAACGGAAGTTATTTAATTGAAAAAGGCAAAGACCCATACAGACCTATAGTACCGGGCATGTTAGGTTCTTTTACTGATTCACCTAACGGCGCTATTGGAGAGTTACAGGAAATCAGAGCTTCGGGTGGTTTAGAGTATTGGTATAATAACTTACTTGCATTTAGAACCGGATATTATTACGAAAACAAATACCAGGGAAACCGGCAGTACGTAACGTTTGGTTTAGGGGTAAAATACAGTGTATTTAGCATTGATATGAGTTACTTAACACCACTTACACAACGTAACCCATTGCAAAATACATTAAGGTTTACTTTATTGTTTGACTTTGCCGCCTTTAAAGCACAAAACAATACGCCACCTGCAGATGGCGGGACAGCTAATTAATAACTGAAAAGAAAATCTAAATAAAAAAGCCGGTCTGAATTCAGACCGGCTTTTTTATTTAGATTTTATATAAGCTTAGTTTTTAGAAAACTCCGCGCTCCCTCTTACAATTACATTTTCACTTAACATAGCGTCAGGCATTTTTTCTCCCAAACCAAACATAGGACGATTTACTGTGCCACTAACTTTAACACCTACTACCGTTTTTTTGCTCATAGGGTTAACACCGCTTCTAATAACAGCATCAAAACTTACAGTTTTAGTTACGCCATGCATAGTCATATCACCAATAATAGTGTATTTATTATCTGCCACTTTTTTTACTGTTTTACTTTTAAAAGTAAGTGTAGGAAATTTAGCTACATCAAAAAAATCAGGTGATTTAAGATGGCCGTCGCGTTTGTCGTTATCGGTATTAATACTATTTACATCGGCAGTAAATTCAAAAACTGCATCTGAAAAATCTTCTTTAGCTGAAGTAAATTTTGCATCAAAAGTTTTAAAAGATCCATCAATATCAG
>DATFTU010000101.1:0-8832 GCA_035261565.1 Bacteroidia bacterium | reverse complement strand
AAAGGGGGAGATTGTTATTACCAAATTTGGAATAGAGGGCGGTGCCATTTATGCATTAAGTCCACAAATACGCGAGCAGTTAAACGCAACTAAAACGGCAGATATTTTTATTGATTTAAAACCGGGTTTATCTATCAATACAATTAAAAATAAACTTAGCCTTAAAAAAAATAAAACCCTTACTGCCATTTTAAAAGAAGAACTAAACGTAAGCCCTATACAAGTTGCTTTGTTAAAAAGCAGTATAAGTAAAGAAGATTTTACAGACAGAAATTTATTGGCAGAAAACATAAAAAAATTACCGATTCATATAATCGGCATGGAGTCCATTGATAAAGCCATTTCAACTGTAGGGGGTGTTTCGCTGCAAGAAATTGATGGGTTGTTTCAGTTGAAAAAATTACCCAACCAGTATGTTATTGGCGAAATGTTAAATTGGGATGCACCCACCGGCGGGTATTTGCTACAGGCTTGTTTTAGCATGGGGGCTTTTTTGGGCACCCATCTTAATAAAGAAAGCCAATAGTTTATAATAATTTAACAAATCTTGAAATAGTTAGTAACGCTAACTATTTACTGTATTAACTATATTTGCCAAAGTTTTACACATGAGCAAAGAAAAGCTATATAAAAATATGCCTTTGGGTAAGCTTTGCTCTATGGTAACCAAGCCCTATTTTGGCGCGCTCACACTTAAAATGGAGCATTTAAAAATTGAGAAAAATTTTTCGGTTCTTATTTTATTAGAAGAAAACAAAAACTGCACACAACAATATATATCCAGTGCATTACAAATAGATAAAGTATCTGTAGTAAAGATAATAGACAGTTTTACTAAAAAAGGGTTGGTAAAACGGGTACAAAACCCAAAAGACAGGCGCGAATATTTTGTAGAGCTTACACCAAAAGCGCATAAAGTTTTACCTCAAATACACAAAACAATAAAAGAATTAAACGATATTGCTTTTAAGGGTTTTACTCTAAAAGAAAGAGAAAGCTTTGGTAAAGCTATTGTTAAAGTATACCATAATATAGAGCATTTTCCATCTTCGCATGTAATCGTTTATAAAACAAAGAAAAAGAATTAAAAAATTATATGAAACCAAAAACACTTATAACCATCAGTACAATTATAGTTGCATTAGTGCTGATAAAAATATTTTTTCTGTCGCCAAAACAGGCTAAAGCAGCCGGCCCCCAAGCAGGAAAAGGCCCCGTGGTTACCATTAAGGCTGTGGTGGTAAAAAACGGGAACGTTGAAAACAAACTGGTTTTATCGGGTACGATATTGGCAAACGAAGAGGCCATTTTAAAACCCGAAGTTTCTGGCAGAATAGTTTCCATGCAAATTAAAGAAGGGACTGAGGTTGAAAAAGGCCAGTTGCTTGTAAAAATAAACGATGCCGATTTACAGGCTCAGTTGGCAAAACAAGTGGCTATGCAAAAAATAAACGAAGAAAAAGAACGAGATTTAAAAGCCCTGCTTGCTATAAAAGGTGTTAGCCAGGAGGAATATGATTTGGCCTTATCAACCGTACAACAAACCAAAGCTGATATTGATTTAACGCAGGCGCAAATTGCAAAAACAGAAATACGCGCACCATTTAATGGGGTTATTGGTTTAAAAAACGTAAGCGAAGGAAATTTTGTAAGTCCATCAGATATTATTGCATCAATGCAACAACTTAATCCTATTAAAATAGATTTTAGCGTGCCTGAAAAATATACGGCTTCGGTTCATTTAAATGATACGGTATTAATTACCATTCAGGGCACGGGGCGCAAATATGTTGGAAAGGTGTATGCTATAGACCCTAAAATTGATGCGGCAACACGATCGCTAAAAATACGCGCTATTTGTGAAAACGGTAAACGAGAAATTTTCCCGGGTTCATACGCGCAGGTAACCCTAATTTTAAAATCAGATAATTCAGTTCTTATGCCAACAATGGCGGTGATTCCGGACATACACGGACAAAAAACATATGTGGTACACAACGGTAAGGCGGTTTCTGTTCTTATAGAAACAGGTGTTCGTAACGATACATCGGTTGAAGTTTTAAAAGGACTAAAACAAGGAGACACGGTGGCGACAGAAGGTATTATGGCTTTAAAGCCCAATGTACAGGTAAAAATACAAGGAAAGATAAAACAATAATCGGGAAGAAATGAATATTTCATCTACAAGTATAAACAGGCCGGTTCTTGCCATCGTAATGAGCCTTATCATTCTGTTATTTGGCGTGATAGGATATAAGTTTCTGGGTGTACGCGAGTTTCCTGCCATTGATCCACCCATTATAACTGTTAGAACAAATTATACAGGCGCTGCCGCAGAGGTTATAGAATCGCAAATAACCGAGCCACTTGAAAACGTTATTAATGGGATTGACGGAATTCGCACTATTTCATCAACCAGCGCACAAGGTGTTAGTAGCATTACGGTTGAGTTTAATTTGGGAGCCGATTTAGAAAGCGCAGCAAATGACGTACGCGATAAGGTGTCGCAAGCGGTACGTTTATTACCACAAGATATAGACGCATTACCAACCGTAACAAAAGCTGATGCTAATAGCGATGCCATTGTGAGTATGACTATACAAAGCAATACACGCTCTATTTTAGAGGTGGATGATTATGCTGAAAATGTTTTAGTAGAAGGCTTGCAAACTATTCCGGGCGTAAGTACCATACAAATATGGGGGCAAAAAAAATATGCCATGCGTTTATGGATGGACCCTGAGAAACTGGCTGCATATGGCTTAACACCTTTAGATGTTCAAAAAGCCGTTAATACTGAAAACTTAGAATCGCCATCGGGTAAAATAACCGGCCGTAATAATGAGCTGATTGTACAAACCGAAGGCCGTTTAAATACGGTTACAGATTTTGAAAACGTTATATTAAAAACAAACGGAACACAATTAGTACGCTTTATAGATGTTGGTAAAGCCGAGTTAGGGCCAGAAACGTATGAAACCAGTTTTAAGGTGGGCGGTGTAAATATGATTGGTTTAGGTATTGTGCCACAGCCAGGTGCAAACTACATTGATATTGCTGATGAGTTTTACAAGCGGATGGAAAAAATTAAAAGAGAAATTCCGAAAGATTATACGATTGATATAGCTTTAGATAACACCAAGTTTGTACGCAAAGCTCTTTCAGAGGTTGAAGAAACATTAATAATAGCCATTATTCTGGTGGTACTAATCATCTATTTGTTTTTCCGCGATTGGGTTATTGCCTTTCGCCCGCTTATTGACTTACCGGTTTCATTAATTGGTGCGTTTTTTATCATGTATATAATGGGTTACTCTATAAACGTGTTAACCTTGTTAGCTATTGTACTTGCAACAGGGCTCGTGGTTGATGATGGTATAGTAGTAACCGAAAACATTTACAAAAAAATTGAAGACGGAATGGACCCCGAAGAAGCTGCTCACAAAGGTTCTAAAGAAATTTTCTTTGCGGTTGTATCTACATCTATAACATTGGTGGCGGTGTTTTTACCGGTTATATTTTTACAAGGTTTCGTAGGCCAGTTATTTCGCGAGTTTGGTGTAGTTATAGCTGGAGCCGTTTTAATTTCAGCTTTTGTATCACTAACACTTACCCCCATGCTTAACGCAAAACTGGTAAGCAAAACGCATAAAAAAAGTAGGTTTTATGAAATGACCGAGCCATTTTTTCAACGTCTGGAGGATGGATATTTTCAGTCGGTTGGTAATTTTTTAAGAAGGCGCTGGGTTGCACTTGCTTTAATTGGTGTTTCAGCAGGGATAATAGGTACGCTTTGGTTTTTTATTCCATCAGAGCTTGCACCGCTTGACGATAGAAGTTGGTTGCGTATTAGTACCACCGCCCCCGAAGGAACATCATTTGAGTACATGGAAAAATTTATGGATAAACTATCTAAAACATTAGAAGATAGTATTAAAGACCAACGCATGATTTTATCCATTACTTCCCCGGGGTTTGTTGGCGCGGGCTCTGTTAACTCAGGTTCTATGAGGTTAATGTTGAAGGATACAGTCAGCCAACGAACAAAATCGCAGCAGGCCTGGGCCGATTATGCCAGTAAAATAACTAAAAACATGCCCGAAGGAAGGGTTTTTGTGTCGCAAGAGCAAACCATTTCGGCAAGTGGCGGGCCAAGAGGGGGGCTTCCGGTACAATTTGTTATACAGGCTTCTACTTTTGATAAACTAAAAAATGTTATCCCTAAGTTTTTAGACGATGCAAATAAAAGCCCGGTTTTTCAGGGAGTAGATTGTAATTTAAAATTTAATAAGCCAGAACTTGATATTACCATACTGCGCGATAAAGCAAAATCATTAGGTGTATCTGTTCAGGATATTGCACAAACTTTACAACTGGCTTTAAGCGGAAACCGATTTAGCTATTTTGTAATGAATGATAAACAGTATCAGGTTATGGGCCAACTTTCAATGCCGTATCGCGATAACCCTGCTGATGTTACATCTTTATACGTGCGTAACGCAACAGGCGATTTAATCCAGTTAGATAACCTGGTAAAAGTTCAAGAAACCAGCAACCCGCCTCAGTTATATAAATATAACAGGTACGAAGCAGCAACTATTTCTGCCGGATTAGCACCAGGAAAAACAATTGCTGATGGTATTAATGAAATGAGAAGAATTGCAAAAATTCATTTAGACCAAACATTTAGCACTGCCCTTACAGGCCCCTCTCGAGATTATGAAGAAAGTGGATCTAACATTATGTTTGCTTTTGGGTTAGCGTTGCTTTTAATTTATTTAATTCTTGCTGCACAGTTCGAAAGTTTTGTTGATCCTTTTATAGTTATGCTTACAGTACCTCTGGCTTTAGCGGGAGCTCTTTTATCGCTATGGTATTTTAACCAAACATTAAATATTTTCTCTGAAATTGGTATTATTATGTTGATAGGGCTTGTAACCAAAAACGGTATTTTAATTGTTGAGTTTGCTAACCAGTTAAGAGAACAAGGCTTACCAAAAATGGAAGCCATTCAAAAAGCTTCTGTTGCACGTTTACGTCCAATTTTAATGACAAGCCTTGCAACCGCCTTAGGTGCTTTACCAATTGCCATGTCGTTAGGCGCTGCTGCAAAAAGTCGTATGGGTATGGGTATAGTTGTGGTAGGGGGTATAGTTTTTTCTTTAATCTTAACCCTATTTGTTATCCCGGCTATGTACTCTTATTTATCGAGAGAGCATAAAAAGAAATCAGAAAAAAAGTATGAACTGGAAACTGTAAAATCTACATATGAAAAAACGGTGTAATCTTATTGTTGTATGTATTTGTTTAATGGCCTTTTTTACCCAGGGCCAGGAATTATTAAAAGTTGAAGATGTAATTAAACTTACTGTCGAAAACAATTTTGATATTCAATTAGCCAAAAACAATATACAGATTGCTAAAAACAATAATAATATTGGTTTAGTTGGCGGCGGACAATCTACGGGCGGTACTGTTTCGGGCGGTTCAACGGGTATGTTGCCACAAATATCCATATCGGCCGGCAGCCCGCAAAGCCCTTTAGGTGTGGGCCAAACAATAAGCACGCTGGGTTACTCTAACCCGGCATTAAATGTAAACAGTCAAAAATTAACATCAACCAGTTATGCTCCATCTATTGTTGGTACCTGGTATTTTTTTGATGGATTAAAAATGTTTGCCACTAAAAAGAAGTTGAACAGAAACGAAGAATTAAGCAACCTGCAATATCGTCTTACGGTTGAAAATACTTTGTTGGCAAGCCTTACAGCATATTATCAAATGATTAGCATACAGCAGTATATTAAATCATTAAAACTGTCTTTAGCATTAGGTGATGATCAAAAAAAATTGGCCGAGCAAAAATTAAACGCCGGTACAGGCTCTAATGTTGATGTTTTACAAACACAAATAGATTACAACAATATTCAGGTACAAATTATACAGCAGCAGAATTTATTAAACGATCAGCGCATTATTTTAAATAATCTTTTAAAACGCTCTCCGGATGTAGAGTTTACTGTGCCCGATACTATTGTTACCCAAACCAAACCCGAATATGAGATGGCTTTGGATAACACAGATAAAAACAACAATTCTATTTTAATAAGCAGAAAAACAATAGAAATAGATGAATTGGGTTTAAAAGAATATAAAGCCAACCGAATGCCTAAAATTGGTGTTACAGGCAACTATACATACCAACGTACAACAAATGATATAGGATTACAACGATTAAACCAAAACTATGGGTTTAACGCAGGCTTTATTTTTTCATGGACATTGCTAAACAACCTAACTACTCATACGGCTATTAAAAACCAATTGGTGCAAATAAGTTCAGATAATATTAGGTTAGAAGCATCAAGATTACAGCAAAAAGCGAATTTATACCAGGCTTATTTAAGTTTTCAAAACAATTTAAATATTATTGAAATTGAAAAACAAAGCGTAGAGCTTGCCAATCAAAATCTTACTATTGCGGCCATGCGCTTTAGGCAAGGCCTATCTAACTATATTGAATATAGGACCGTACAGCAAAGCTATGAGGATGCTCAATACCGGCTATCGCAAGCGGCATTTAATACAAAAACAAGCGAGCTAAACTATCTGAAAGCTCAGGGGTTATTAGTGCACTAAGCACTTATTTTTTGTCACACTAATTTGTTTCAGCATATTTGTTGTATGGCTGGCATATATATACACATTCCTTTTTGCCGAAAAGCATGTTTGTATTGCGATTTTCATTTTTCTACGAATCTTGATAACAAAAAAAAACTTGTTGATGCCATTTGTGAAGAAATAAATAGCAGGCACAATTATTTAGAAAGCCAAACAGTTAACTCAATTTACTTTGGAGGTGGCACACCCAGTTTATTAAGCCCCGAGGAGCTGGAACAAATTTTAGCGACTATTCATTCTAATTTTGTAGTAAACAAAAAGGCAGAGGTTACTTTTGAATTAAACCCGGAAGATGCCGAAATAATTTATTTAAGAGCGATTAAAAGATTAGGGATAAACCGATTAAGTATAGGTTTACAAAGCTTTGATGAAGACGAACTAAAATGGATGAACCGGGCACATAATGCACAACAAAATTTTGATTGCATAAAAATTGCGCAACAGGCGGGCTTTGATAACATATCAATAGATTTAATTTATGGAAGTAAGTTTCAAACAATTGGAACATGGAAAAAAACATTGCAAACAGCATTTGAATTAAACACACAACACATATCATCATACAACTTAACTGTAGAAAACAGAACACAACTGCAACACCTTATTAAAGAAAAAAAGGAAAAAGAGGTTGATAGTGAAACGAGTTCACAACTGTTCGATATTTTGATGGAAGAAACCAAAAAAAACGGGTTTAACCAATACGAGATTTCTAATTTTTGTAAACCGGACTTTATGGCTCAGCATAATAGTAATTACTGGAAGGGTTTATCTTATTTAGGGATTGGCCCTTCGGCACATTCCTATAATGGTATTTCGCGCAGGTTTAATGTACGGAGTAATGCACAATACATTCAGGCAATAGAAGGCAGCAAAACTTTTTATGAAGAAGAAATTTTAACAGCAAATGATAAGTACAACGAATATATTTTAACCCGACTTAGAACCGAATGGGGTTGTGATGTATTAGAAATACAAAACGATTTCGGGAAAAAGTATTACGCATATTTTTTGAGCCAATTAGAACTGTATAAACAAAAAAACTTTGTTGAAATAAAACAAAATACAATAACGCTAACTAAACAAGGAAAGCACTTTGCCGATGGCATTGCTTCCGATTTATTTTATACAAAAAAAGATGATTGCAACCATTACGCATAAACAGAAAACCTTTCGGGTTGATTTTTCTAAACCCATAGACATTTCTTTACCGGTAACTGTTGGCGGGGTAAAAGCCTGGTATGTACCCGAGCCGCTTATAGAGCCTGTTCGTATGGGTGATTGGGTTGGTGAGGTGTCGCAAGGCGGTTCGGTAAATTTTAAAAATATTACATTTAACCCGCACGGGCACGGGACACACACCGAATGTGTAGGGCATATTAGCAAAGAGTTTTATTCGGTAAATAAAAGCCTGAAACAGTTTATGTTTATGGCTGAATTGATTACCGTTTTACCCTCGGAAATAAATGGAGATACCGTAATTACTAAAAAAATACTGGAAGGTTTTTTAGAAGATAAAACCCCGGAAGCATTGGTTATACGAACACTTTCTAATAGCGAGGCAAAAACCCACAAAAATTATTCAAGCACCAACCCGACATATATTGATGAAGGAGCGATGAAGTATGTAATAGAAAAAGGCATACAGCATTTATTATTTGATACGCCAAGCGTTGATAAGGAAATGGACGGAGGTGCATTGCTTGCCCATAAGGCTTTTTGGGAACATCCACAAAACACAAATACACAGCGTACCATTACTGAATTGATTTATGTGCCAAACACAATTTATGATGGCACATATCTTTTAGATTTACAAGTGGCTGCTTTTGAAAATGATGCGGCCCCATCAAGGCCCTTGTTGTATAGAATAATAAACTAAACAATAGTTCGGCCCAGTAGTTTATTAACTCTGGATTTTAGCAAATCAAGTCGTTGTACAGAAATTAAAACAGCCTGAATTTCGTCGTCGGTTGAAGCCGTTCTGAGTTTTTCTTTTTCGTCCCTAAGCAATTTTTGCAACCGTTTTTCTTTATAAATAAATAAATCGTGGTTAATAGTTTTTTTAATATTATCTGTTTCGTGCGCCACTAAAATATTATGCTTGCTTTTCCACTTATCACTTAATTGGTCGTTGCTGCTAATAAGGTTTAT
>DATFTU010000100.1:0-5266 GCA_035261565.1 Bacteroidia bacterium | reverse complement strand
TGCTGCTTGGCATACTCAACCAGTTTTAAAATAAACGAGGGCACACAAATAATAACATTGGGTTTTACGCGGTTAATGGTATCCCACTGCAATTGCGGAATGCCATTGCCTACCCTGATTATACCCGCGCCTAATTTGCGTGCCCCTAAAAAATAAGCCAGGCCGGCCATAAAACGCTTATCAATAGTGGTCATTAACTGATACACATCGTTTGTTGAGCCGCCGGCAATTTTAAATGAGTTACATTCATTTAAAGCTAAACGCTCTAAATCTTTTTCGGTAAGGGCAATAGTAACAGGCTCTCCCAAGGTGCCCGACGTCGTTACATAATCAATTATTTTATCGCGGGTTACGCAAAAAAAATCGTTGTTATGCTGCTGTATATCTTCTTTGGTGGTAAACGGAATTTGCTTAAAATCAGTTATTGATTTAATTTTTTCAGCGTGAATATTATTATCTATAAAAAGTTTTTTATAAAAAACAGAGTGTTCGTTTACATACTTAACAAGGCGGGTTACCTGTTTTTGCTGCTCATTCAGCACTTGCGTGGTATCTGCAAAAATAAGTTCAGCCATATTACAAGTTAAGTTTTGCTATTTGTTTTTGTATTTCCTGTTGCTCTTTTTTGGTGGCAATTTCTTTAGTTAATGCTATTTTATAATAACTTAAAGCTAACTTTTTTTCGCCTCGTTTTTTATAATAATCGCCAATTACCTGATAGGTGTAATAGCTGTTAGGGTTGCTTTGTACAAAGGCATTCAAAATATCATCATCCACTTTTAAAAAGTGTTTACTATTGGTACAAAACCGTATATATTCTTTTATTTTTTTAAAAAGCACAAAGTTTTTGTAGGCCTTTGTTTGCAAAAAAGTATCGGGTAAAACCGTCAGGCTACTTTCATTAATTTCTTTATTTGTTTTTAAGGCCGGAGCTTCAGCAAACACTTTATTTAAATCGTAACAAATAAATTGCCCTAATTGGAAAGGTTGTGTAGAAACCCAAACCAATCGTTCTTGCGGAGAAAAAATAACCGCATGATGCGCTATTAATTGGTTAATGGCTTTTTCATTACCCAAGCCAATGTTATGATTATTTATACCCTTAGTGTCGCGTAAAATAGTCGCGGCATTTTTATAGTTTATAGTTTTATAATTACTTAATAATTGCTCCATTCTGTATTTCCTGAATATAGAAGAACTTTCTACAATATTTTTATTGTTGTTTATATCCTTGGCAAATGCTTCGCTTTGATAATGATTGGGACAAACCAATTCGCTTCTGTCTTCCTGATAGAGGTTAATTTTGGTGGGTGTTTTTTCAATAATATATGCCTTGTTATCTTCAGATGAACCAATTAAAATAGATTCAGAAACAAAGGTTTCTCTTTTTTCAGCAATAGCATAAGCCTCTTTTATATTTTTGGCATACTGCAAAATTTCTTTTGCCAGTAACGATATCGGTGTGGCCGCGCCTGTTGGTATATCGCTTTTAGCAGCGTTTAGGGTTACGGTTAAGCCTTTATCATTCATACCAGAAACAACCCCTGTAAAGCCAGCCCAGGTTACATACATATACTTGTAACCGGTAGTTGATTTTATAAAGGCTATGATTTTATTTTTGGCAAAATCATCGCCCGAGTAAAAATCAAAACTTCTTCCTATCAATAATTTATTGTTTTCTGATTTATCATTCCACACACCAAATGATGTGCAGCCAACTGCCATGTTTTTATCTTGCAGGGCATGCCCAATATCGTGGGCCGCATGGTAATTTAAAATACGGTAATATTTAGGCGCAAGCGCATCGTACTTATCGGATGCCGAAAGCGAAACACCGTAAATCTCCTGCTGATACTCATCGGTAACATGTTTTGTAAGGTTGCGGTTAAAGTATGCCACAAAATATTTTAAAAAATTTAGATAGGTGTTTGACGGTATAATTTTTCTAATCTGATTTATAAAAGCGGTTTCCTGCTGCTCTGCCAACTCTTTGGTTAGCTTGCCATTAATTACGCCACGCTCAAACCCATCGCCTTCTAAATACATTTCCCAAAGCCCGCTTTGGCTTTTTTTCAGCCAATTGTTTCCTATTTTGTAATAGTTGGTATCAACCTGTTGTCTTTCAAAATTTAAAGCTGTTTTATCTTTTACATCAGGTGTTGCCACATAAATACTGGCCAAAAAATAAACCACAAAAATTAATAGCAATACACCTATTACTATCAACAGTTTTTTAGTTAAACGAAATATGGTTTTTATACCCGACAAGTGTAAAAATTAGTGGTGGGCAAATTTACGCTTTACAGCCGAATAAATTAAAATACAGGTTGTATATTCGCAATCTATGAGTACAGTAAAAATTGGTACAGAAAAACTTACACTTTCTATTTGCCGGCAAATTTTAATAGGTAACCAAGCTATAGCAATTGATGATATCGCCTTAAAAAGAGTTTACGAAAGCCACTATTTTTTAAAAGAATTTATAAAAGACAAGCTTATTTATGGCGTAAATACCGGTTTTGGCCCTATGGCGCAATACAGAATAAGCCACGATGACCAAATACAATTACAATATAATTTAATTCGCAGCCATTGCAGCGGCAGCGGAAACCCTATTGCCGAAATTAATGTACGTGCCACCATGTTAGCTCGCCTTAATATGCTTTTGTTAGGTTACTCGGGCATACACCCAGATGCAGTTATTTTGTTAAAAGAAATGATTAACCGCCACATTACACCTGTTATTTTTGAGCATGGCGGTTTGGGTGCCAGTGGCGATTTAGTACAGCTTGCCCACCTTGCCCTTACCATGATTGGCGAAGGCGATGTACATTACAAAGGAGAAATTATACCTACCGAAAAAGCATTTAAAGCTGAAGGGTTAACTTCGTTAAACATATATATACGCGAAGGGTTAGCATTAATGAATGGCACATCTGCCATGTGCGGCATTGGCATTATAAATTTACTGCATGCCAAAAACATTTTAAATAAAGCTACTCAGGCATCGGCCATGATTATTGAAATGGTGGAGTCGTATGACGATCATTATTCTAACGAGCTTAACAGCGTAAAACTGCATAAAGGGCAAAACCATATTGCACAAAACATCAGAACACATTTGGCTGATAGCAAACTGGTAAAAAAACGAGGCAAGCATTTATACGACCAACCAACTACTGAAACCATTGTAAAAGAAAAAGTGCAGGAATATTATTCTATACGCTGTGTACCCCAAATACTGGGGCCCGTTTACGATACAATTGCCTTTGCCGAAGAAATTATTATTGATGAAATAAATTCGGCCAACGATAACCCCATTGTTGATTATAAAAACAAAAATGTTTTTCATGGCGGTAATTTTCATGGAGATTATCCGGCTATTGAAATGGATAAACTAAAAATTGCCATCACAAAACTTTCCATGTTATCTGAAAGGCAATTAAACTTTTTAATGAATGATAAACTAAACGGAAAGTTACCTCCGTTTGTAAACCTGGGCACATTGGGCTTAAACCTGGGCATGCAGGGCACGCAGTTTACAGCAACATCAACCGTGGCCGAAAACCAAACCTTGGCAAACCCTATGTATATACATAGTATTCCATCTAATAACGATAACCAGGATATTGTAAGCATGGGCTCTAACGCCGCGCTAATGACTCAAAAAGTAATTAACAATACCTACGAGGTTTTAGCCATTGAGTTTCTCAGTATTATTCAGGCTATTGATTATTTAAAATGTGAGGATAAATTATCGGCCGCTTCTAAAAAGTTATATGCCGATTTACGAAAGCTTGTACCCGGTTTCGAAAAGGATACCATACAATACATCCGCCAGCAAAAAATTATTGCTTTCTTAAAGCAAAATTAAAGTTAAGGGTCTAATAAGGTTTTTTACCGTTAAAAACTTATTCTTATTTTTAAATGCCATTTTCTTTTTAAATTCGCTGATTGCTTTAACAGTACTATTATTTATGAAATTTGCATTAGTTACAGGTGGTTCTCGTGGTATAGGCAGGGCTATTTGCCTTAAATTGGCCGAGGCGGGTTACCACATCCTTATTAATTTTCAATCGAACGAAGAAGAAGCTAAAAAAACAGCTGCTCTTATTGAAACTAAAGGAGTTACAGCCCAGTTAATGAAATTTGATGTATCAAAAGAAGCTGATGTAAATGCGGTTTTAGGCGCCTGGATGGAGGCGAATAAAGACAAAGTTATTGAAGTACTGGTAAACAATGCCGGCATCCGTAAAGATAATTTACTGATGTGGATGAGCAACGATGAGTGGCATAAAGTAATGGATATTGCAGTTGATGGCTTTTTTTATGTAACCCGCCTTATTATAAAAGATATGCTGGTTAAAAAATATGGCCGTGTAATAAATATTACCTCGCTTTCGGGCTTAAAAGGCTTGCCGGGGCAAACTAATTATTCTGCCTCAAAAGCGGCTGTAATTGGGGCCACCAAAGCTTTGGCACAAGAGGTTGGCCGCCGTGGGGTTACCGTAAACGCCGTAGCGCCAGGTTTTATAAAAACCGAAATGATTGAAGGCATAAACGAAAAAGATTTTAAAGCCCTTATACCTGTGGCACGTTTTGGCGAAGTGGATGAGGTTGCCGATGTGGTTGCATTTTTAGCATCTCCAAAAGCATCGTATGTTACGGCACAGGTTATATCGGTAAACGGAGGCTTATACTCATAAAAAAATGAAACGGGTTGTTATAACAGGCATGGGAATTTGGTCTTGTTTGGGCATTAGCTTAGATGAGGTTACAGACTCATTGCGCAAAGGCAAGTCAGGAATTATTTTTGATGCCGAGCGTAAACCACTTGGTTACCGTTCTGCCCTTACAGGCACGGTACCAAAAGTTGAATTAAAAGGTTTATTAGACAGAAGGGCTCGCGTACAAATGTCGGAACAGGCAGAGTATGCTTATATGAGTACCGTTCAGGCTTTAAAACAAGCCAACATGGAGCCCGATTGGATTGAGAAAAATGAAGTGGGCATTTTATTTGGTAACGATTCATCTGCTAAGGCTGTTATACAAAGTGCCGATTTAGCCCGCCTTAAAAAAGACAATACACTTATTGGTTCTGGTTCTATTTTTCAATCAATGAATTGCACCATAACCATGAATCTTTCAACCATTTTTAAACTTAAAGGCGTAAACTTTACTATTAGTGCTGCCTGCGCCAGTGGCTCACATGCGGTTGGTATGGCTTATTTAATGGTAAAATGGGGCTTGCAAAAAGCGGTAATTT
>DATFTU010000099.1:0-3601 GCA_035261565.1 Bacteroidia bacterium | reverse complement strand
AGTTTTAAAAAAGACGGCCGAAAAACTGTATATGAAAGTGGCTGATTTATCAATTGCCTTAGGTGATTACGCAACCGCCGTGCTATACTTAGATAACCTGATAGGGTACGACAGAAAAAATATGGACGCTTTGCAAAAAGCTTCCCTATCATATTTAAAGCTGAAACAGTTTACCATTGCTTTAGATAGAGCCACCAAAGCTGTGGGTGTACAACGTTATAATTATACCAACCACTATTACCGGGCTTTGGCTTTAGATAGTTTAAAAGACTATGCTAAGGCAAATATAGATTATGAATCGGCTATACGTTTGGTGCGTAACGAAGTTCCATCAGGTGCAAAACCTTTGCCTATGTTTAAGCCTTACTTTGCAAATGCCGGCTTGGTTTTATTTCACCTAAATGATTATGATAATGCTATTAAAAATTATAACGAAGCCATTTCGATAGATGATAAGGATGCCGAAGAGCCTCATCATTATTATGTCTATTTTTTAGAAAGTCAGCCTTACTTAAGAAAAACTGATTTTACAAATGCCATTGGGTATTTAAATAAATGTATGGCATTAAACCCCGGGTTTACTGATGGTTTTTTTGCCCGTGCCGAGGTATATAAACAAACCAGCCAGTTTCAAAGTGCTATTAGCGATTATACCAAAGTGTTGCAGACTAATAGTAATAATGTAAAAGCATTATTTAGCCGTGGAAAGTGTTATTTGGAGCTCGGTAGTTATACCGAAGCCATTAACGATTTACAACAAGCAGCAAAACTTGCCCCAGATAATAACGATATTAAAAAATTATTAAAAGATGCCGGTGATAAAAATTACCAGGCTAATAAAGAAAGCGATGCACCAATGCTTACCATTACTAACCCTACAGTAGATAATAATGGATTTGCCAACGTGTTAGATAATCAGTTGGATATTTTAGTAGATGGCACCATTACAGATAAAAGTTTGATTAGCGAGATAAAAATTAACGGACAAAAAATATCTTTTAAAGAAGGTGAAAAAAATCCGGCGTTTACATATAAATTGGCTACCAACGGTATAACAAAAATTGAATTAAGTGTTAGTGATATTTATTTTAATACCACCACTAAAACAATTAAAATTGGCCGCATAATAGACAACAGCCGTACGAAGGTTGATTTTGCCGGAAATATTTTAAGCGATGATGCCAACCGCCGCCCTTATGCCAATAGGGTTATTTATTTAACTAATGAAAAAGGCGAAGTTTTATTTCAGACTAAAACCGATGCCATGGGGCATTTTAAGTTTGATAAACTGCCTTACGATAAAAAATATTTGCTAACCCTTGATGTAGAAGATGCTTCATTTGCAGGCATTGATAAATTTATGGTTACCGATAATAACGGAAACACCATACTGGTATCGAAAATAATAGAAAAAGGAAAATATAAATTCGAAATCATTCCGTCTGATGCCAATGTAATGAGCCTGATGACCGTGGAAGACCAACCTATTAAAATTGATGTAAAAGGCAGATTAATAGCCGATAATCCGGAGAAAACACCTATTGCCAGCGTTAAGTTTTTACTGATGAACGAGCGCGATGAAATTATTTTGTTTCATGTAACAGATGCTGATGGTAATTTTGTTTTTCCAGGCTTATTGCCATCGGGTAAATATAATTTTGCTATTGATGTACTGGACAGTAAAAAAATTGCGTTCAATAAAATTTTTGTTACCGATGAAAACGGAAAAATTATAAAAGAAATTATAAAAAATGCCGATGGCGTTTTTAAATTTAAATTACTGGAGAGTGAGCGCGCTTCATTATCAACCCTGGCAGCTGAAGATTTTGACCCATGGGCTAATTTAAAATTTACGCCAACTAAAAAAGAGATTGAAATTATTGAGAATATTTATTACGAATCGGGCTCATATAAAATACCGGCATCTGCCGAACCAATTTTAGCCAAAGCTATTGATGCCATGAAACAAAACCCGACTTTATTGCTGGAGGTGCAATCGCATACGGATGCCACGGCAGGAGATGAGTACAATATGGATTTATCACAAAAACGTGCCAATGCAGTAGTAGAGTATTTAATAAGTAAAGGCATTGAAAAAAAGAGGTTAACCGCCAAAGGTTTTGGCGAAACGCAATTAACCAATAAATGTGCCAATGGGGTTGATTGCAGCGATGAAGAACACCGCCAAAACCGTAGAACTGTATTTAAGTTGAGTTACCCGTAATTGAAAATCTTTTATTTTCTGCGGCCGCGAGTTCTCACGGGGTCGTATTTTACAATTTCAAAATTCAGTTGCTTAGATAACTTTTTAGCTTCTTCCAATGCTTCTTCATATGTATCAAACGACTGGACAAATTGTTTTACATGATGTGTTTCATCTACTAAAAGTATATTACAGGTCGAAAAAGTGCTTTTAACCTCCACGCTTGTTCTACTAAATGAACTTTGCGAATAGCTCTGATTTATTATAGTAATAAATTTAAAATTGCTTAAAGGAATTTCTTTGCCAGTTTTTATACCGAGCACTTTAGTATAGGGCCGAAGTATTTTTGCATAAATATCAATATCAAGCCCTTTGGTAGATAATAAAAGAAATCCGCCAATTAATGCAGCCATAGCAACACAAGCTTGAACAATATTGGTATGGCTTGATAGAGCAAGAAATGCTATAAATAAAAGTACATAAGCAAATATCTGCCCGCCAAGTGGAAAAAAGAAACCATTTTTGTATGTAATCTTTGTGCTAGATTTCATTACAAACATTTATGTTTGTATAACCCCTACATTATACTGCTTGGTTATAGGTGCATGGTTAGCAGCTTCAATACCCATACTAATCCATTTACGTGTATCTATGGGGTCAATAATTGCATCTAACCACAAACGCGATGCCGCGTAATATGGTGTTGTTTGCGCATCGTACTTATCTTTTGTTTTATTAAACAGTTCGGCCTCTTTTTCAGGTGTAATTTCTTCTCCTTTTGCTTTTAACGAGGCAACTTCTATTTGTACCAACACTTTTGCTGCCTGCGCGCCACCCATTACGGCAACCTGCGCTGTAGGCCAACCAACAATTAAACGCGGGTCGTATGCCTTACCACACATAGCATAATTGGCAGCGCCAAATGAGTTGCCTGTAATAATTGTAAACTTAGGTACTACACTATTTGCCATAGCATTTACCATTTTGGCACCATCTTTAATAATACCCCCATGCTCACTACGGCTGCCCACCATAAAGCCTGTAGCATCTTGTAAAAACACCAAAGGCACCTTTCGTTGGTTGCAGTTCATCATAAAGCGTGCAGCTTTATCGGCACTATCACTATAAATTACACCGCCAAATTGCATTTCGCCTTTTTTGCTTTTTACTACTTTGCGCTGGTTAGCCACAATACCTACAGCCCAACCATCAATACGCGCATAACCGCAGATTATAGATTGCCCGTATAACTCTTTATACTCATCAAACTCACTGTTATCAACCAGGCGGGTAATTATTTCGCGTGTATCATATTGTTTGTCGCGGGTTTCGGGTATAATGCCATAAATTTCTTTTATATCTTTTTTAGGGGCAGAAGGTGTTTCTCGGTTAAAGCCT
>DATFTU010000098.1:0-3958 GCA_035261565.1 Bacteroidia bacterium | reverse complement strand
AGAACACATTTATTGCAAGCCATGCCTAACCCAAACGCCATACGTAAAAGTAAAGCTGTTGCCGAGCCACCTTTAATGCTTGCTTTTGCAACCTGGCTGGCTATAAAAGATGCCATATCATCTGTTGCAAACCATACGCTTGAACCTGCCTTTAAATTACCTGCCACCAACGAAGTTATTTTACTAAGTATTGAGGATTTGAAGAAGATGGTAAAGGCCGGGTGTTGAGTGCATTGACGCCGAATGCAAATAGAAGTTGAAATGATAAATTAGCCGACGCATCTGGCTAAATATTTTACTTATATTTAGTTGATGGAAAAAATGGTTGCCTTGTTTTTATTTTTTGTCTGTACAGGGTTTGCCCAAACAAAATATAACAAAATAAAAGAAGAGCGTATTGGACATGGTATATCAGAAGCAAAACTCTGGCGCTATGCGCTGAAAAAACCACCGGAAAAAGAGCCTGAAATAATTTTTTCGGCAGATACAGTATTTAATACAGATGGCAGTATTAAACGAATTGATACATCTTTAATTAGTAAGGATTATTCTACTGATACCTATGAGTATCCTGATACCATATTATTAAAACAAATTCGATGTAACAAAAAAGGTCTGGCAGTATATATAGAAGAACCTTATACAGGGGGTATACACTATTTTAGCAACCGGAAAAAATATTTTACCTACGATAAAAAAGACCGGTTAGTATTACAAACCGTATATACAAACGATACGGCGTTAGAGTATAAAAAAACTTCTGCGTTTAACGATATTAAAAAAGAGGTAAGTATTTTACAGCAATACAGCCATAATGAAGGGTGTTTGTTTTGGCATTTTACTTACGATAAAAAAAATCGACTTATTGAAAAAAGTTATGGCGAAACAGGAGATAGTGTTTTAAAATATAAGCTGCAAATAGAATATTTAAACAACGGAAAAACGGCTAAATGGACTAATTACGAGTATGGATTTTTTGACGGTGTAATTTATTATTATTACGATAAGCGTAATATGCTGATATGCACAGAAAGTATGACACGCAATCCGCGTACTCCCAAAGGAGAAAAAGATAGTTTGCTAAAAGAAAACAAATATTTTTTTTACGACAGCAAAAAAAACCTTACTGCCACCTTTACCATACAAAATAATAGCGATAGTTTGCCTGAAGATATAAGCAAACTATTTACCAGGCAAGGAATAAGCGGTTTAAATAAACGTGATACCGTTATTGAAGAAGAAATTTTGGTGTATGATAAAAATAACAAGCTAACGTTGCAATACAAAAGAGATTACCGCAAAAAAAAGTACGAAGAAATGAAAGGTTATTATACTAAAGAGGGATTGATAGATTATTACGATTGGTACGAAGATGATAACGGAAAACAAACAATTACCCGATACAAATACGAGTATAAATTTTATAAAAAATGAATATGAAAAAACGCGTGTGGCTTTTATAACAAAGTTATTTTGCTGAGTAGTGATGATTTGAAGAAGAGGGTGAAAGGAAGATGTAATTTTAATTAGAGTAAATAAAATCTGTACTTAAAATTAAGCCGTTGTTTTAATTTTGCTTTTTACAAATTCAATAAATGTTGATTCTTCATTTTGATTTGCAAAAACATGTTTTGGAATTATGTGCGCTGAATTTGTATCAAGAAATAAATAGTAGTATTTATCATCTTTTTCTAAAGATCTCACTTTACTCCAATTAACCATTGAGGATGAGGAATCGGTTGTGCATGTAATTTCATTTTCGGATAGTTCAATTGTTCTGAAGCCAAGGATGGTTCCGTTTTCTGAGGGAAGTTTTTTTACCCGATTAAAGGCAATATAAAAAGAGAGTACGATTGCAATAACCATACCGACTACTGAAATAATGGTTGCCTTTAGGTCAAATTGGTCTCTGTTTAAATAATATTGAACAAGTATTATTATTACCACATACGTAATAATATTTTTTTTGAACCGGGTTTTGAAATAATAAAACTTACTAAAGTTTACAAAGTCATCTCTTGTTATTTCGTAACTATATTTCATACGCAGGGTATTTGGATTATTTTGTATTAGTACATTAACTTTGCCTTATCAGGCGATTTAAGATTGAGCCAAAAAACATGAATGGGTTCGGCATCATCCTGTGCACCATTTTTATTATCATCATGCCGGGCAAATATATACATGGCATCATTTTTTGAATCGTATTGCGACCTGATTACCGAATAATCTTTAGGGATAATTTGAGTTTTGGTTACTCCGGTTGAATCGAAACAATACAATCTGCGTAAGTCTTTTTTATTTATCAGGGTATCTTTATTTGTGTCTTCGTCGTAAACCGAAACCAGATAATAATTTCTGTTAATCGGTTTTTTATCTAACGAATCCTGGATAAATGAAGGGTAATACAAGGTTTTAATTAATACAGGGTGGGCAAAAAGAAAATTACCTTTATCGGTTTTTAAATTATAGTGCGCAATATTTAAAAGATTGTAACCAAACAACACATCAATGCCGGGCATAAAGCGTTCGTACGATTCAACTCCTTCTTTCTCTGAACCGTATGAAAATTTTGATATAATGTTTTCGCGTGTGCCCGGTTTTTGCCTTGTTTTATAAATACTAAGCAGCCTGTGGTTATTTATGCCGGTTAAAATAACTTCGTTGGGATAAGTTGATATTTGTTTCATGGTTATATTGCCCGAAACAGAATTTATGGTACTATCATCTGGTGAGGCTTTATTATCGGTATCGGCTGCAATTATTTGTTCCTCGGCTTGTTTGGCTCGTTTGTAAGAACAAGACTGAATTGAGCCCATCAACAAAAGGATGGAAAAAAAGTAAAATAATTTGTTTATCATATTTAGTGTTTATTAAAGTGAAGGTAAACAATTTTTATATGCTTACTATAACATAGCAATAAATATTGAAAGTAAGAAAACCACAGAACACCCAATAAGAAATGTTGAACGCTAAATATTAGACAAACTAACTACGAGCGTTCTTTAAAATGGGTAAAGAAGTTTTCTTCGTAGCTGGCGCCAATAGGAATATCAATACCGGCAATGGAGATGGTTTTGTTGCGTACGCTTTCTACAAGCGGTAAAGGTACGATGAAGGAACGATGTACACGGATGAAATGCTTGGGCAGTTTTTCTAAAATGGCTTTCATGGTTATGCGAGTGACAACCGTTTTTTGATTTTGTATGTGTATTTTTAAATAATCGTCGAGCCCTTCGATATAGGTAATGTGGGCTATGTTTATTTTTACAAGGCTGTAATCGGCGCGAACGAAAAGAAATTGTGAGCTGTTTTCTTTTTGGGTTTGGTAGTTAAAAAAATCGTTGGCTTTGTTTACGGCCGAAAGAAAACGATCGAAGGTAAAGGGTTTTAAAATATAATCGACCGCATTGAGGTTAAAGCCCTCAACAGCATACTCGGAATACGCCGTGGTAAAAATAACCATGGTGTTTTGCTTTAACTGCTTATAAAAATCAATACCATTGATGGATGGCATATTGATATCGAGAAACAATAAATCGACCGGAAAATTATCAGTGTATTTTAATGCTTCGCCGGGTTTATTAAAAGTTTTTTCGAGGGTGATGAAATCAACCTTTTCGCAAAAAGCTTCGATTACTTTTAGCGCAAGGGGTTCGTCGTCGATGGCTATGGCTTTTATCATAATAAATATAAGGATAATAAAATTGTAAAATCATCTTTGGTTTCGGTTATCACTAATTTGTGGTTTGCGGGGTACAGCAGCTCAAGGCGGTTTTTTGTATTCTCGATACCCAGGCCGCTTTTGGGTTGGTTTACCTGTTTCATACTTACTTTTTTGTTTGATACGCGCAGGTGCAGGTATGATTTTGTGATGTCGATAAAAATTTTAATGTCGGAATCCTGCTCGGCGTTTACGCCATACTTAAAAGCATTTTCGATAAACGAAATTAAAACC